>NZ_JAOQJL010000013.1:0-102520 GCF_025566965.1 Blautia ammoniilytica
CCGTATCCGGGCAAAAGAATCGCGGGACACGCGAGGATAGCTTGTAGATACTTGGCTCAGTAGAGCCATTGAGCAAGAAGCCCCCACTTCAAAATCTGAGATTTAAGTGGTGGGAGCATGTCACTTGTCTGATATAATAGTTCCTTAGTAATGTGGCCGACAGGTAATATTGCTGTCTAATCTAATAACGAAACAGCACTGGTATAAAATTGGAAACGACACAAGTGTATGCTTGATAACGAACAACACAAGTGTCTTTTTTGTGCCCAAAATTAAAAAAGGAGAACAATTTTATGCCTAAAACAAAGTTTCAAAATGTTATTTTTACTCTCATGATGGCCTTTCTCATGGTATATGTCATGATCTGCTACAACATTTCTCTGAACATCGGTGGAATGAGTAATCAGGTATTTCTTATGGCTTTCGGCGAAATGAAAATCATGTGGCCAGTTGCATTTGTGTTGGAATTTTTTATTGTGGATAATCTGGCACATGTGCTTGCATTCCGTATTGTAACACCAAAGGATAGACCGATTGTTATCACAATTGCGATTTCTGTTATGATTATTTGCATTATGTGTCCAATTATGAGCTTAATCGCTACAATATTATTTAAAAATGCCGGATCCCAGTTTATTGCTGTATGGATACAGACAACCTTTATGAATTTTCCTGTAGCTTTTTTCTGGCAGCTCATGTATTGTGGGCCATTGATCCGCTTTATTTTTACAAAAATATTTCCAGAAAAATAAGACACATTTCTGATTTGATGTCAGTCAGATTAGGGGATAATCAGTGATATAAAAAAAGATCCTGCACGGAGCACAGGGATAATAATCTCTGTACGTGTCAGGATCTTTTAATATTTGCGGGAAAACACAAATATAGTAGTAATCTGCATTATTGCTTATGAATCTATATACTGCATTTCCCTACAGAAATATTTATTCAGCAGTGTCACCAATTGCAGTATCATCGTCTGCTGCGGTGTCATCTTCAAAAGTATCATCCATAGTGTCAGTATCTGCATCTGTGGTATCAGAAGAGCCATTTACCAGAGTGTCAAAGAAATCAGCTGGCATTCCTGCATCTGTCAGGTTCTGCAAAATGGTGTCAAGGCTCATAGAGGAAGCAAATGCATCACCGTCTTCATCATTGTCTACATCATAGATAGGATCCATCTCAGAAGGATCTACAAAGGTCACAGGATCTGCATCATGAACCTGGGCAGACAGGGTGGCCAGAGGAGTACCGCTCATGGAAAGATCCAGCGCAAAGTTCATACCGTCTAAAGTCAGTTTGATACCGAAAGCGCTGACAGTCTCATAAGTAGAATCATCCATGTCGCCCTGGAAAATGGAAAGGTCATAAGAACCATGAACAAGACCTTCGGTTTTCAGGGATTCTGTATCATAGTCTGAAACAGTAATGCCAAGGATCGGCTGAGAGTCAACAGAAAGCTCATAGTAACCATTCAAGGTACCATCTGTTACCTGACCGCTTCCTACGATGTCGATACTGCTGTCGTCCAAACCTGCATGTAAACGGTATCCTGCATTGTCTCCGTCTGTTGGAGTCTGATACAGGAAAAATGGATGTGAGCCCTCTTCATCAGTATAGGAAAGCTCATGTCCCACTACATTATCATCACTGTCAATCCAGATTTTGGAGGTAAAGCTCTGGGTGATATCCTCTGTTGACATATCCTCAGACTGAAGAGCATCCAGAACTTCATCCAGACTGCTCTGGAAATCGTCATATGTATAGTCTGCATCTGGTGCAAGAATAGCTGCAGATTCAAAAATAGATTTGAAATCTTCGTCATCCTTCAGCGCTTCTACTATATCTGTTAAAGCAGGAAGAAGATTCTCTCCGGAAATAGTGCCTTCCATGGTAGTACAGTCTACGCTGACCGTATCAACAGAAAGTGTCTCACTGCCACTTGCTGCTTCTGCTGCGTGATCTACAGCAATAGACAGATATTTATCAATCATATTGGAAATTGTGTCAGCTTCAGGCATGGACTCCTGGAATTTCATCATAGCATCCATGTATTCGGTAAGGTTCTCTGTATCTACCGGAAGATCGTCTGTTACAGAAATACCCAGGTCGTCTGCTGCGTCTTCAGCTGCTTCTGCTTCTTCCTGGGCAGCACTGTTGGCATTGACTTTGATATAACCATCAATAAGTTCCGGAATGCTCATATATATGTCCATTGTGGACATATCCATATACAACTGTGCAGAGCAGATCTCTTTGTCGTTTACTTTTAAGGTAAGGTCTTCTCCTAACCTGGATGCTTCAAGGGTAACATCGCCATTAATGCCGATGGAATCCAGCCAGGAAAGATCTACAGGTAAAAATGCACTGAGAAGTGACTTTGCCCCATCTTCTAACTTCAGGGAGAAATCCACACCCTGTCCTTCATAAGCTTTTTTGCTTGACTCCAGGCTCTTGTCATAAACCGCACGGAAAGTTTCAAGGGCATTATCCAGTGCTGATTTTTCGGCGTCAGCGTAGGAATCAGCAGCAAGTACATTGTACGGTACTGTGGAAATGCCAAGGATTGCAGCAGAAGCCAATGCTGCTATTTTTTTCATTTTTTTCATAGATACCTCCATTTTATAAACATTGAGTGATGTATTGGCAGAGAACATCGGCTATGATCCGTCTGCCATATCTCATGATTGAGTGATAGAATCTGTGTTTTATTTCATCAGTTTATGCAGATTCATAGATTTATCTTACCATATCTTTGAGCTTTATGCTACAGAAAAATCTGTAACAGCTGTCCATAATTATATGGGAGAGTTAGATACAAAATGCTGCATAAAGAAATCTTTTTAAAATCTGTTGACAAGTATATTTGTTAATGTTATATTGGATGACAAAAAAAGTTGTCAAAATGACAAAAATACAAGTCATGTATAGAAGACAACAAAAGGAACAAAAGAAACAAAAGAACAAAAGACCAACAAAAGAAAAGGAAGGGAGGAATATGAATGCCGTTGGTGAATCACCTGAAGGAACAAAGAGCCAGACTTGGGATCAATCAGGCGCAAATGGGGAAGCTTGCAGGAGTATCCCGACAGACCATCAGCCTGATCGAAAGAGGCGACTATTCCCCATCGGTAACACTTGCCCTGAAGCTGGCACAGATCTGTCAGGTTCAGGTGGAGGATATATTCAGCTATTTGGAGGATGAAGATGAAGAAAGATAAAGTAAATAAAAGAAAGATGAATACCTATTTGAAATATGGGCTGATCATGCTGGCGGCAATGATCTTTGGAGGTTTTCTTGGCGGCGGGATGAGCTATCTGAATCATGGTGCGCCATTGGGACAAACCATCCAGGATGCAGCACAGATGCTGGTTTTGGGAATCCGTGAAAGGATGTTTTTTATCCTTCTGATCCTGTTTGTTGTTTGTATTATCTGGAATGAATGGGCACTGCATCAGATGAAAGCAATCGAACAGCGGTTGGAAGGCGTGGAGGAAGAAGAGGAGAATGATCGGTTGGAGTATGACCTGGACCGGATCTATGGCATTACCAATATTGTACATAATATTTTTATGATCCTGGACATTCTGATTTTAAGCACTAGCTATTCCGCTCATTATATTGATACAGTGGAAGACTGGCAGGCATATTTTTGGTTAGCAGGGATGGTAGTTTTTGTAATTACTTTTTTATATATTGGTATTGGCCAGATCAGGGTAATTAAGCGTATCCAGAGGATTTATCCTCAGAAGAAAGGGGATCCGGCATCAAGGAAGTTTGCCCGGCAATGGCTGGAGAGCTGTGACGAGGCCGAAAAGGAAGCCATTTACCAGGGCAGCTACAAGGCCTATATGTGTATTATCAGGCTGCTTCCCATCCTGACAGCGTTGGCGATGGTATTCCAGATGATCTGGAATACAGGGATCATGGCAATCGTAATGCTGGCAATTGTCTGGATGGTGGTGAGCATCACCTACTGTAAAGGTTGTATGATGAAAAAGGGAGAGAAGCTTCGATAAGCGGCAATCATGGGTATTAACCATAAATATATTGTAGGAAGGAAAAAGGAATGAAAAAGAAAAATAAAAAGAAATGGCTGTCTACGTTTGTAGGTGGATTGCTTGGATTTGCTGTGGGTGCAGCAGGCGGTCTTCTAATGGTTAAGATAGCGGATAAAACCGACAGTATTAGAAATGGGGGCATGTGGACATTTGTGCTGAATATTTTGATCATGCTGGGGGCAATTTATGCCAGTATGTTTTTACATATTCTGGTACATGAAGGAGGTCATCTGGTATTCGGCATGCTCACCGGATATAAGTTTAATTCTTTCAGGATCGGGAGCAGGATCCTGTTAAAAACAGAGCAAGGACTTCGATGGAAGAAGCTGCATATCCAGGGGACGGCCGGGCAGTGCCTGCTGGATCCACCGGAGCTGATCAATGGAAGAATGCCGTATGTGTTGTACAATCTGGGCGGTGTTTTGATGAATTTTCTGGTGTCCCTGATCTGTCTTGTGATCAGTCTGGCACTTTGGAAACCGCATCCATATGGGGCAGAATGTTTCCTGATCATTGCCTTAATGGGGTGCGCTTTTATACTTTTGAATGGAATTCCTGCAGTTATGGGTGGAATGCCTAATGATGGTTATAATGCCTGGACGATCCGAAAGTTTCCAGGGGCTTTGCGTGCCTTCAGAATCCAGATGCAGATCAACCAGGAGGTTTCCAGAGGCAGAAGGCTGAAAGAACTGCCGGAGGAATGGTTTCAGATGCCGTCAGATGAAGATATGCAAAATCCTTTGTCTGCTGCAATTGGGGTTTTTGTATGCAACAGGCTGATGGATGAACATAGATTTGAAGAAGCAGATCATCAGATAGAAAAGCTGCTGCACACTGAAAACGGGATCATTGACCTGCACAGAAAGCTGTTAGCTTGTGATGGGATTCTGTGCCAGCTGTTGGGAGAGAGAAATGAAGAAGCTCTGGATGGACTTCTGGATAAAGAACAGCAGAAGTTTATGAAAGCCTTTGGGAAAAGTCTTCTGTCTGTGACACGCACCCAGTATGGACTTGCGCTTTTAAAGGACCAGGACACGGAAAAGGGAGAGGAGCTTCGGAAGAGGTTTGAAAAACAGGCAAAAGTATATCCATATGAATCCGATATTCAGTCTGAAAGAGAACTGATGGATCAGATAGATATAAGCTTCAAAGAGCAAACAGGGCAGATGATCGGCCCGGAAAAGGAGATTACGTATGAAACTGGAAGTAAGAGATCTTAGAAAAAGCTTTGGCGGAAATGAAGTGCTGCATGGAATTTCTTTTTCTGTGGAAAGCGGAAATGCACTGGGGCTGCTGGGACGGAACGGAGCCGGGAAAACAACCACCATCCGTATTCTTATGAACGTATTTAAGGGAAATGCAGGGGCAGTTCTGCTGGATGGCAAGCCATTTGACCCGGCAAAGCACCAGATTGGATATATGCCAGAGGAGAGAGGATTATACCCAAAGAAAACCGTTAGTGAACAGCTGATATATCTTGGAATGCTTCGTGGCCTAAGCGCAAAGAAAGCCAAGGAAAATATGAAAAAATGGCTGGCTAAAATGGAAGTGTCAGAGTATGAGAACCGGAAGCTGGAAACTCTTTCAAAAGGAAATCAGCAGAAGGTACAGCTGGCGCAGACCCTGATCACAGATCCAAAGATCATTATCCTGGATGAACCTTTTTCAGGGTTGGATCCGGTAAATTCCCAGATCCTGAAAGATGTGATCAGTGAACAGATCCAGCAGGGAAAGCTGGTGATTTTTTCCAGCCATCAGATGAGTTATGTAGAGGAATTCTGCCAGCAGATCGCCATCCTGAATCATGGGGATGTGGTTTTGTCCGGAGAACTGAAGGAGATCAAAAGGGAGTTTGGGCGGGACCGCCTGGTGGTATCCAGTCTTGAAGAAACACCAGAGGAACTGGCACACAGATTACGTGATACTTTTGCTGATCTTCTTGAAGTAGAAAAGGTACAGAAGGATCGTCTGATCATCAGGAAAAAAGCTTCAGATGCAAAGCTTAAGATCCTGGAAAGGCTTGTAGAGCAAGATGTGGATCTGGAATTTTTCGGCATGTATGAGCCGTCTTTGAACGACATTTTTGTGGAGAAAGCAGGTGACGAGGCATGAAAAAATTTTGGACTATATTAAGGTTTGAGCTAAACAATTACTTTAAAAGTAAAGGGTTTCTGACGGCTACGATACTTTTTACCCTGGTGCTTATGGGTGTGATTATTGTTCCAACTATGGTTCCGGGGCTTTTGGGAGACGATAAAGTTTCTGAAAGCAGCACCGATTCAGGTGAACAGGCAGATACACTGGGTATTTGTGTGAAGACAGATCAGATTACAGACGTAGACAGCCTGCTTTCAGGTATGTGGGCGAATTGGGAAACATATCAGGATGAGAGCAGCCTGAAAAAGGCTGTAAAGGACCAGGATGTTCAGGCTGGTTTTATCCTGAACAGTCTTTCAGATGTTTCCTATGTGGTAAATAATAAGGAACTGTATGACAGCTATCAGGATGCCTTTGTCAGCACACTGGAGGCTTATGAGACACAGCAGTATCTGATGGCAAAAGGACTTTCAGAGGAAGAGATTGCAGCTGCTGAAAACATAAATATAAATGTTACTACAGATATTTTGGGAAAAGACAGTGCATCCAATTACGGATATACTTATATCCTGGTGTTCCTTGTATATTTCCTGATCATTTTTTATGGACAGATGATCGCAACATCCGTTACCTCCGAAAAAAGCAACCGTGCTATTGAGATCCTGGTAACAAGTGTAGATTCTAACAGTTTGATCTTTGGCAAGGTTTTGGCAGGTGCGCTTGCTGGCCTGGTCCAGGCATTGGTGATCCTTGGTGGTTCATTTGGAGCATACGCAGCTGTTAAGGAAAAGTGGGGCGGGATCCTGGATCCTTTGTTTGATATTCCGGCCAGAGTATTTGTTGCTTATGCATTCTTTGCAATTGCAAGTTATCTGTTATACGCATTTTTGTTTGGGGCACTTGGAGCACTTGTTTCCAAGACAGAGGATATCAGCAAGGTATCCGGACCAGTGACAATGCTTTATGTGATTTCCTTCCTGGCAGCTATTTTCGGAATGAATGACTGTGACGGGCTTATGATCAAAGTAGCTTCATTTATACCATTTACCTCCGGAAATGCTATGTTCATCCGTGTGGCTATGGGCAGTGTGGCAGCTTGGGAGATTATCCTTTCCGGTGGACTTTTGGTTGCTTCCTGCGTATTGGCCGGAGTGCTGGCTGCTAAACTGTTCCGGTATGGAACCCTTCATTATGGCAATCCTCTGAAGATCACAACTGCATTAAAAAATATGAAAATGTAAGGTATATATTGCTGAAATAAGCATATCCTGATAACAGAGTCATGAAAGGGGATGCTGTAAGATCACGCAGATGTTTTAATCTGTTAAAAGATTTTACAGACATCCCTTTCATTAAAGATCTGTGGAGGAAGGAATATGTGGGGATTTCTTGCAGCACTGTTGTCAGGAGCACTTATGAGTATACAGGGGGTATTTAATACAGAAGTCACCAAACAATCCAGCCTTTGGGTATCTACCGGATGGGTGCAGCTTTCAGCATTTCTGGTATGTGTGGCAGCATGGTTTTTTTCGGGGAGAGACAGTGTATCGGTTTTGTGGCAGGTCAGTCCTAAATATATGCTTCTTGGAGGCGTGATCGGAGCATTTATTACAGTGACCGTGATCCAGAGTATGGGAGCCCTTGGTCCGGCTAAGGCAGTTATGGTGATTGTTGTGTCTCAGCTGGCAGTTGCATATATGATTGAATTGTTGGGCATATTTGGTGTGGAAAAGCAGCCTTTTGAGTGGAGAAAGATTATGGGAATGCTGATCTGTGCAGCCGGAATCGTTATTTTTAAGTGGCAAAATTAAGAGATTGGTATTGTAAAAGTACAGATCTTTCGTTAAAATAAGAATGAGTAGCGGGGAGCCTGCCATGCTTTGTTATGGGAGGAGAACCGAAAATGAAAAGAAAACCTTTAGAACCGGGGAAATATTTCTGCTTTTTTTTCAGTGTGATTTTCATCAGCTGTGTACTTACAGGATGCAGCAGGAGAGATGATCTTTTCCAGGAGGGTTCCCAGGAGATGGCCGGTGAAGAAGAATTTCAGATCACTGACCAGGAGACTGCAAATACACAGGTTCCTGTTTCGGAGGCAGCCATCACAGAATCTGCTGTACTTTCAGAAGTTTCTCAGGAACCGGAAGAGATTTATGTGGATGTTTCTGGTGCTGTGGTCAGTCCGGGAGTATACTGTCTGGATGCAGGCAGCCGGATATTTCAAGCTATAGAAGCAGCAGGAGGATGCACAACGGAAGCTGCCCCCGTGTGTCTGAATCAGGCAGCAGAGCTTTCAGATGGACAGAAGGTGTACGTTCCTACTGTGCAGGAAGCAGAAGATGTGGCAGCTGGAAATGGCGCGGGTGGCAATGCAGGAAATTTATGGGATCTGGGTACACAGTCATCTGTAACAGGACAGACGTCAGAGGGTACAGGACAGGTATCAGAGGACACCGGTACAGGGAAGGTTAATATTAATACAGCAGACAAAGAGCTGCTGACCACACTGCCTGGTGTGGGAAGTTCCAAGGCAGATGCCATCCTTGCATATCGTCAGGATCAGGGAGGATTTTCTTCCATTGAAGAGATCATGAATGTGGAAGGGATCAAGGAAGGTGTTTTTGCCAGGATCAAAGACAGGATTTCCGTAGATTAATATCGTCTGTGTGTAGTTGAGAAGGGATGGCAGGCGAGAATAAGGAGAATATACATGAGCAGGAAAGTATTGGTAGTAGATGATGAAAAGCTGATCGTCAAGGGTATCCGCTTCAGCCTGGAACAGGACGGTATGGAAGTGGACTGCGCCTATGATGGTGAGGAAGCTGTAGAGAAGGCCAAGGAAAAGAAATACGATATCATTCTTTTAGACCTGATGCTTCCAAAGATGGACGGACTTGAGGTTTGCCAGCAGATCCGGGAATTTTCAAATGTTCCGATTGTGATGCTTACAGCAAAAGGAGAGGACATGGATAAGATCCTGGGACTGGAGTATGGTGCTGATGATTACATTACAAAGCCGTTTAACATTCTTGAGGTGAAGGCCAGGATCAAAGCAATTATGCGAAGAGCAGGCAGCAATCATGAAGAAAAAGAAAAGGCAAAGACCATTGAGGTGGGAGAACTTAAGATGGACTGCGAAAGCCGCCGGGTATTTATTGCCGGCCGTGAGATCAACCTTACAGCAAAGGAATTCGATGTTCTGGAGCTTCTGGTATTTAATCCCAACAAGGTTTACAGCCGTGAGAACCTTCTGAATATTGTTTGGGGATACGAGTATCCTGGAGATGTGCGTACTGTCGATGTACATATCCGTCGTCTTAGAGAGAAGATTGAGGCAAATCCCAGTGAGCCGAAATACGTACACACCAAATGGGGTGTGGGTTATTACTTCCAGGCTTAAGCTATGATCAACAAGCCAAAGACAAGCTTTTTTAAAAGCCTGCGCTTTCGTATCCTGATCATCCTGATCATTCTGGGAATCGTGCCAAGTGTTATAGTTACACAGATTGTGATCAATACCTATGCGGATCGGGCCATTGCTCTCCGTACTGAGAATGTGAAGAATCAATGTGACATTTTGTGCAACCTGTTAATCAAAGAGAATTATATTAATGACTCCAGCTCGCAGGTAGTGAACAGCAAGCTGGAGTTGTTGTCTAATGTATATAGCGGCAGACTTTTGCTGGTTGACAGGGATTACAGGATCGTAAAGGATACGTATGGCATAGATGAAGGGAAGACATTGCTTTCATCCATGGTCATCCGTTGCTTTAAAGGGGATGAAGTCAGCTGGTATAATCGTAAGAACCGGTCGATAGAGATGGTTGTTCCGGTAAAAAGTCCTGAAGTGAAGCAGCTGCAAGGGGTACTTCTGGTAAGCGTTTCAGCCAATGAGATCGCTTCTACCATTGATGAGCTGGAGCAGAGGGAGATCCTGATCATCGGGTTCATAGTAGCACTGGCCATTTTGCTTGGTTATGTACTTTCCACTATTCTTGTAAAACCTTTTGCCAGGATCACCAAATCTATAGAAGATCTGACAGACGGATATCAGAATGATGAGATCTCCGTTCCGGATTATACAGAGACAAAGCTGATCACAGATGCATTTAACAAGATGCTGGCAAGGATGAAGATCCTGGATGAGTCCAGAAATGAATTTGTATCCAATGTGTCCCATGAGTTAAAGACACCTTTAACTTCCATGAAGGTGCTGGCTGATTCCCTTGTAGGGCAAAGCGGTGTGCCAGAAGAACTTTACCAGGAGTTTATGGGGGATATTACTGCGGAGATTGATAGGGAGAATAAGATCATCACAGATCTTCTTTCCCTTGTAAAGATGGACAAAAAGGCAGCAGATGTAAATATTTCCCATATGGATATCAATCAGTTACTGGAGGATATCCTGAAGAGGCTTCGGCCCATTGCAGACAGACGTAATATTGACCTGATCCTTGATTGCTTCAGGCCAGTAGAAGCTGATGTGGATGAAGTGAAATTCACTTTGGCAGTGACCAATCTTGTGGAAAATGGCATCAAATATAATGTGGATGACGGATGGGTAAGGGTAACGCTGGACGCAGACCATAAATATTTTTATGTGACAGTGGCAGATTCCGGCATGGGCATTCCTGAGGATAGCATTGACCGTATTTTTGAAAGGTTCTATCGTGTGGACAAGTCCCATTCCAGGGAGATTGGCGGTACAGGTCTTGGACTTGCCATTACAAGAAGTGCCATAGCCATGCATCATGGCACCATTAAGGTATTCAGCAAAGAGGGAGAAGGAACTACCTTTACCGTTCGTATCCCGTTGTCATATATTCCTTAGGAGGCACCAGATGAAAAAGTTACTTATATTGCTGCTGAGTGTGGCGCTGATTGCAGGAGTTCTTGGCGGTTGCGCTGATACAGGACAGTCTGGCCTTAAGGACAGCGGAGGCAATCAATATTATTTTTACTATACAAATCAGGAAGAAACAAAGCTGCAGAGAGAAAGTTATGTGCCTGAGAAGGAAAGTCCCCAGGATATGATCGATGAGCTGGAGCAGAAGCTGAATGACAGAGAAACCAGTGGAGATTATCAGGCGCTTTTCCCAAAAGAAGTACAGATACAGTCCTGTGTGCTGGACGATACATCCCTGCTTGTTTATTTTAATAGTGGATATACCAGTATGGGAAGTACCAGGGAGATTCTGGTACGGGCTGGAGTTGTACGAAGCTTTCTTCAGGTTCCGGGGATTTCCGGTGTGAAATTCTATGTAGGAAATACAGAGCTTACAGATTCTAAAGGAAATCCAATAGGCACCATGGATAATTCCAGTTTTGTGGAACTGTGGGGTGATGATCGGGATGCTTACCGGTATGATACTTTTACCTTGTATTTTACTGACAGCACAGGGGAAAAACTGGTTGAGGAAGAAAGAAGCGTTTATTATAAGCGAAGTCTTCCAAGGGAACGGGTGATCCTGGAGCAGCTGATCAAGGGGCCTATGGAAAAAGGACATTATCCTACTCTTCCGGAGAATACAGAGGTTATGTCTGTAACAACTTCTGATCGTGTATGTTATGTGAACTTCAGCCAGGCGTTTTCTGATGCAGCTCTTGATATTCCGGAGAAAACAATTATTTATTCGGTAGTTAATTCCGTACTGGCTGCTGTGGATGCAGACAAAGTTCAGATCAGCCTGAACGGACAGGATGATGTAAGCTTTGGAGAGAATACCTCTCTTTATAATTTCTTTGGCTGGAATACTGATTTGATCCAGGACAAAGAGTAAGGAGGAAATGGATGGCAAGACGACCCTTATGTCTTGCGTGCCTTCTCCTGATGTTGGCGATGGCCATGGCAGATTTGCTGGGGATGCCCCTGATCAGGGGGAATCCTCTGCCGAAATCTGTTTCAGAATATTTAAAAAAGCATCCGGGGACCACCATCTGCGGGGAGGTGGAACGGTGCGCAGAAAGTGAAAATTCAAAATCAGTCTATCTTAAAAATGTCTATTTTATCTATCAATCTAAGAAAATTCCAATAAAAAATGTAAGAGTTTTTTTGAAAAATCAGGAAACATTTTCTAAAGCCAAGTCTGTGGCGAATGTCAGATCCTCTGTAAAGGGACGAAGTTCTGTGAATGCAGATAAGGGTTTGGGGGATAAGTGTGGAGTATCTGTGGATACAGATAAGGATGTCCTGTATAAAGGGATGATGGTTCGTGTAAAAGGAAGGCTGGAAGAAATCCAGGGCAAACGAAATCCTGGAGAGTTTGACAGCCGTCAGTATTATGCATGCCAGCATATCTATTATGTGATGAAGAAAGCTGTGATCAAGGAAAAATCATCCAGTTATTCTGTTTATGGACAATTTCTGGTGGATCTGCAGCAGTATCTGGGGGATATTTTGTGCCAGGCCGCAGGAAAAGAAGGAGAAGTATTAAAGGCCATTGTGCTGGGGGATAAAACCGGTTTGGAGGATGAAACAAAGCTGCGCTACCAAATGGGCGGGATACTGCATATACTGGCGATTTCGGGACTCCATATCAGTATTATCGGCATGGGCTTTTACCGGTTTTTGAAAAAATGTTATCTGGGAAACTGGACTGCCGGTATGATCGCCTTGGTTTTTATGATCCAGTATGGGATGATGACAGGAGGCAGCGTGTCTGTTATGCGGGCTGTGTGCATGTTTCTCATGGCTGCAGGGGCGAGGATTCTTGGCAGGATCTATGATCTGCCTACAGCACTGGTTGCATCTGCAGTACTGATCCTTCTGGAATCGCCGGCTTATTTGTACAGCAGCGGTTTTCTTCTTTCCTTTTCTGCAGTGTTCGGGGCAGGGATCATTTATCCTTATCTGGAAAAGAAGGCAGACAAAAGGGGAAAGAAAGAAAACAGAAAAACAGAAAATAGAAAGACGGTAAACAGAAAGGTAAAAGCAGTCTGCAAAAAGGGAACGGCCATGTTTCTGGCCTCGCTGGGAGTGCAGTTGACTATGCTTCCGGTGAGCCTTTATTTCTTTGGGGAGGTTTCTGTGGCTGGATTGATGTTGAACCTGTTAGTGATTCCGTCAGTAGCGGTGGTTCTGGTCAGTGGTCTTGCAGGAATGCTGGTGGGCTGTTTCTGGATGACAGGCGCCAAAATACTGATTTTCCCTGGAAAATTCCTGTTATGGCTTTATGAAATGCTATGTGGTGCAGCAGGCAGTCTGTCTATAGGAAATCTAAGAATTCCTGTTACCTGGGTTGCAGGCCAGCCAAAGCTGTGGCAGATTGGCTTGTATTATATGATCCTGGGAACAATCCTTTTCTTATATTCACAGAAAAGCAAATGGCGAACCGGATCTAAAGAAAAATATGAAGAAATGCCACTGAGAATGATAAAAATTTCAGGAATAGTTTACCGGATAGCTTCGGCAGCAGGAATAGTGGTCAGTCTCCTGGTGATCCGAGTCTGGCCCTCAGCCTACCTGCAGATCACTTGTCTGGATGTGGGGCAGGGAGATGGAATTGCGATCCAGACGCCGGAAGGGAAAAACTATCTGATTGATGGAGGAAGCAGCAGTAAAACCAGTACTGGCAGATATCAGATGCTTCCTTTTTTGAAGTCAAGGGGAATCAGTCGGATTGATGGGATTTTTATATCTCATGTTGATGAGGATCATATCAGCGGAGTTCGGGAAATCCTGGAATTGCAGGCACAGGGGCTGACTTCGGTATATGTAAGCAGTCTGTATCTGCCTAAATGGCAGGATCCTCCGGAAAACTGGAATAATCTGGAGAAACTGGGCAGACAGGCAGGCACCCAGATCCATACTGTAAAGAGAGGAGATATTCTCCAGTCCGGGAAAATGAAGCTTTGTTTCCTGGCACCGGAAGATGGGGCAAAAGGAGAAAACGTAAATGAGGATGGCATGGTGATACAGCTTGAATATGCAAAATTTTCCGGCCTTTTTACAGGTGATATCGGTGAAAAAACAGAAAAAGAGCTGCTTCCATATCTGAAGGATGTGGATTTTCTGAAGGTAGGGCATCATGGATCAAAATATTCTACCAGCAGTGTTTTTTTGGAAAAGATAAAACCTGAAAATGGAGTGATTTCCTGCTCAGAAACAAATACTTATGGACACCCTTCGTCGGAAACGATCCAGCGTCTGAGAGAGCATGGATGTGAGGTGGCATATACCATGATAAGCGGTGCAGTGACTGTGTACACAGATGGGAAACATGTGAAAATGGAAGGTTTTTTAAGTAGCGAGTTATAGCTGCCACTCCTTGTTTTTGCCAACAGGATATATTATAATGCTTTCAAAGGCCGGTGGTGTCCGGCATACAAAAGAGGGAAGAGGGGCGGCCATGAAGAAAACAGTTACCATATGTTTTACCAACAACAAAGGAGGAAGCGGCAAATCCACCACATGCTCCAATGTGGGAGCAGCAATGGCACGGGCAGGAAAAAAGGTACTGCTGGTGGACGGAGACATGCAGCTGAATCTGTCCCTGTCCTTTTTCTCAGAGGAAAAAGTACTGGAAATGGCAGCAGGGGAGATGAATCTGTACCATGCTATTGGGGGGCAGAAGGATCTGACAGATTATATTGTGCATACCCCATATGAGGGGTTGGATCTGATCCCTTCTTCTACCCAGATGAGTTCCATTGAGTATGAGCTTTTTACAAAATGGCAGAGGGAATTTATCCTGAAAAAATGTTTGCAGAAGATCAAAGCAGCAGGAACTTATGATTATATCCTGATAGATGCACCACCTACACTGGGAGGCTGGGTGATGAATATTTTGTGTGCTTCAGACCGGGTGCTTGTACCGGTAGAGGCAAGCCCGTGGGGGATGTTTGGACTGGCCAATATGTTTGATTTTCTGGATGAAGTAAAGGAGATCGCACCGGAGCTTCAGGTGCTGGGGATCGTGATCACCAAGGCAGACACAAGAAAAGCATATTTTAAACAGACGCTGGAGACCTTAAAGGATATGGACGGGATCCGGCTGTTGGATTCTGTGATCCGGGTGGACAGCTCCATTGAGTGGGCGCAGGATGCCAGTGCCCCGGTGGTAGAGTTTAAGAAAAGCAGCAGAAGTGCAAAAGAATATACAGAACTTGCAGAGGAGGTAATGGATCGTGTCAGTAGGTAAAGCAAGCATTCAAAGGGCAGCAGCTAAAAACACAGCTGAAGCAAAAACAACAAAAGCAGCAACAAAAACAGCAAATAAAACAGCAGCCGGGAAAACAACAGGGCGAGCTGCTGCAAAGGCAGCACCAAAGGAAGTAACACAGTCTGTGGTAACGCCTATGGATTCCCAGGAAATACAATTAAAATTTCTTTCAGGCAACAGGCCGGCAGAAGAGGGAAAGCCTGTAAAGATCGCAGAGGACCTGCCGGTTTATCTGCTCTGATAATAATTTGGGTTAATATAGCTTTTTACAATATAAACAGTCTCAGATTTTTTGAGAATCCTGTGGCATGATGTATTCAGAATATCCTGCTCTGGAAAGAGAAAAATCAAAAAAGTGATATTCAAAAAGAAAATAATTTATAGCATTTGTCTTTTTGAAATCCTAAAATGATTTTATCAAAAAGGAGGTTCTGTTTATATGAAGAAAAGAATAATCGCAGTGGCTGCATTACTGGCCTGCTCCACACTTTTGGGAAGTGTTCATGTGTATGCAGAGGAAAATGAAAAGAATATTGTTGAAACAGCATACGGAAAAGTTCAAGGTATCAACAGTACGGATGAAACTTATGAGAATGTTGTAGAGTTTCGTGGAATTCCCTATGCAGCACCGCCGGTGGGTGATTTGCGCTGGAAAGCACCTGTAGATCCGGAAAAATGGGATGATGTACTTGTGTGCGACACTTACAAAGATATTCCTATGCAGGTATTGGGTGGAGCAGAGGTGGAACCATATAAATCGGATATTTATTACGATGGAGTTCCTGAAATGAGTGAAGACTGTCTGTATCTGAATGTAATGACAACAGAAGATTCACTTTCTTCTACAGAAAAGAAACCGGTATATGTCTGGTTCCATGGAGGTGGACTGAACAGCTGCTATACCTTTGAGCCGGAAGGAAACGGAGAAGCTTTTGCAAAGAATGGAATTGTTGTGGTAACAGTGGAACAGCGTCTTGGCGTCTTTGGGTATCTGTCATTGCCACAGCTTACTGAGGAACAGGGGCAGAGCGGAAATTATGGTCTGATGGACCAGATTAAAGCAATGGAATGGATCAAAGAGAATATAGCTAACTTTGGTGGAGACCCTGAGAATATAACTGTTGGCGGACAATCCGGCGGTACCACGAAGGCAATGGCAATGACTGCTTCTCCTAAAATGGATGTGAAAGTTGATAAATTGATCCTGGAAAGCGGCTTAAAGTACAATATGGAATTCCAGACTCAGGAAAGTGCTGAAGAAACAGGAACTGCATATCTGGGAGATCTGGGGCTTGATGAAAGTGCCACACTTGAGGATCTGAGAAACGTGGATGCTGAAAAACTGATCGACAGTACTAGCTCCAATTATCCGGGAAGCATGAATCTGGATGGTTTGTATGTCACCTATGAAAACATTCAGGATTCTATTAATGACGGAGCTTTTGATGAGGTTTCTATATTGTCCGGAACAAATCTTGGCGAGGGAAGCTATCCGAAGGTATCCACAGCAGATGATTTCTATGCTCAATATAAAGAAGCTCTTGGTGATTTGTATGACCAGTACGATTTTGAAAATCTGGTAAAAGTTGATGACAGTACAGCTGCTATGATCAGCCGTCAGTTAGGAACTTATGGTCTTGGCACAAATGTTAGCAGAAGCCTTATGGTTAATCGACTGTACGGAAAAATGATGTCAGAAAGAACAGATGGAAAAGTTGCAAACTATACATACTTATTCAGCCACGCTACACCTGAGAGCATTACAGATTTAGGAACGGACAGAGGCTGGGCTAACCAGTGGGCATGGCATACAGGTGAAATGTGGTATGCGTTTAATTCTCTGCGTGAGGGTGTTCCGGCGGTAAGACAGTGGACTGACTGGGATTATGAGCTGGCAGAAAAAATGAATCAGTATTGGTCAAACTTTATCAAAACCGGAGATCCGAATGGAGACGGACTTGCATACTGGCCAGTGGCAGATGAAAATATGGGATATATTCAGTTAGGAGATGGAATCAGTACACATGAAGATGAACTGACAGATCTGGAAAAACTGATGATGGATTATACAACCAGCTATTTCAATTTTCCTGCAGCTGAATAATAATAAACAGACTATTACTCACAAGTAAGGGCTGCCGGAAAGCAGGCAGTTCTAAAATAGGGAGGGTGTGACTTGCACTGAGTCACATCCTCCCTAAATTTGTTAATTGATGCCGCAGCTGTATTTTACGATCAGCAGTTCTACGCTTAAGGTATCCTGAAGACGTCCGGTTTTAACAGCTTCTTCTGCATCTACAAAATCAGCTACTGCCTGTTGAAGCTCATCCAGAGAATAGGACCGGGCGCAGGCAAGGATCTTCCGGACAACAAAGGCCGGGACACCAAGGCGGGAAGCCATTTCTGCCTGTGCCAGCCCTTCCTGTACAAATTGTTTTGCTAGAAAAAGCTGCCGGAACTGTTTCGCAAGAAGAAACAGGATCCGCATAGGAGGTTCCTTCAGGGTGAGCAGGTCATAATAAAGATCAAGAGCCTTTTTCTGGTTTTTATCGGCTACTGCCTGTACCATATCAAAGATCTTATTCTGGGTACGCGTCACACACACTGCCTCAATATCAGCTGCTGTAACAACATCCCTGCCGCTGGTGTAATTGATCAGCTTTTCCAGTTCCATGCGGAGATTCCCCATATCAGCCCCTGTTTTTGTGAGAAGCAGTTCCATGTCACGCTGAGTGATCTTTTTTCCTTCTTTGCCAAGAAGGCCGGCAGCCCAGCGCATCAGGGTTTTCTCATCCTGTGGGAGAAATTCACAGATCCGGCCAGCAGCTTTGACCGCCTTGTACATCCGGCTTCGTTTATCTACTTCGGACTCTGCGAATATGAGACAGAGATAATCAGGCAGGGATTTCATATAATCTGCCAGCTCGTCACATTTGTTTTTGAAAAATCCGGTATCTTCCAGAAGGATCACTCTCCGGTCAGCAAAAAAAGGCATGGTTTCGCATAAGTCGATCAATTCTTTTATTTCAATCCCTTTTCCTTCAAAACGGGTAAAATTCATGGTGTCCCCATCAGGGTTCAGTGCTTTTACCAGATTGTGCTTGTACTGCTGCTTCAGGTAGGCTTCGGCTCCGTAAAGCAGATATGCAGGTTTGAAATTGCCTGATTTAATATCTTCCTGAATATTTTTCAAAATAGTTTCTCCTACTGAAAAAGGCAGCCGCTGACGGTGCGACTGCCATATTTTCACTTATAAGCTTATAACTAAAAATAAAATTCTCTATTAACCGATGCTATTAACGGCTTTTGTTAAACGGGAAACTTTTCTAGCGCAGTTGTTCTTGTGGTAAACACCTTTGGATGTTGCTTTGCTGATAGTAGCAATAGCCTCTGTAAGTGCTGCCTCTGCTGCTGCTTTGTCCTTCTGTGCGACTGCTGCATCTACCTTTCTGATGGAAGTCTTAACAGCAGATTTGATGGATTTGTTTCTCGCAGCTTTAGTTCTTGTAACTAAAATTCTTTTCTTTGCGGATTTAATGTTAGCCAATTCGTACACCTCCAATTCCTAGATAATCGTGAAAATATTTTCTTTCATAGAAACAGACACGGGCGCCTCTATGAAACATGCTTATATAGTTTAGTATATTTACCATGGAATGTCAATACATAATTCAGGAAAAAGGAGAAAAAATATAGTATGATGGCTACTGTAAAAGGTCTGGATCCATATGGTGGATTGACCGTAAGTGAATGAAAGACGGTAGAACCGTAATTAAAGATATTTCAAAGGAGGAGTGCATGTTGGGCGATTATAAGATCCGCACGGACCTGGCATTAGAGGCAAGAGAACGGTTTGATGAAAAAAATGTGGAATTGCGGGGAGTGGAAGTGAAGGAAACCTATGACCAGGAAAAGGAAATCCGGACAACGGTTGTGAAAATTTTTACGGAAAACGGAGCAAAGGCCATGGGACGTCCTCAGGGCAACTACATTACTATAGAAGCACCTAATCTGTCTTCGCCGGACGAAGGTTATCACAGGGAAGTGTCAGAAGAGATCGCAGCCCATCTGACTCAGCTGATCAATCTGAAAAAAGAGCAGTCCATTCTGGTGGTAGGCCTGGGAAATCAAAACATTACAGCAGATGCTCTTGGTCCGCAGGTGGTGGGAAATCTTCATATGACAAGGCATATTATCAGGGAATACGGACTGATGGGACTGAAAAATGAAAAGCTGCACAGGATCAGTGGAATCATTCCAGGAGTGATGGCCCAGACAGGTATGGAAACCTGGGAGATCATCCAGGGAATCGTATCGGCCACAAATCCGGATGTGGTGATCGCAATTGATGCACTGGCAGCAAGAAGCACGAAAAGACTTAACAGGACAATTCAGATCACAGATACTGGAATCAGTCCGGGATCCGGAGTGGGTAATCACAGAGTGGGGCTTTCAAAAGAAAATCTTCATGTGAAAGTGATCGGGATCGGTGTTCCCACTGTTGTGGATGCAGCCACGATTGTTTACGATGCTATGTCTCATCTGCTGGAGACTTTGGAAGAAACAGAACAGAAGGAATTTCTGGAAGAAATTATTTCGCCTCATCTCCATACCATGTTTGTAACGCCCAAGGATGTGGATGAAACTGTAAGATATCTGGGATTTACCATTTCTGAAGGACTGAATATGGCTTTTGCACAGCAGGAATAAAAGATGAAAATCATAACTGCCGATTTTGCTTCATAGGATAGCATAAAGAGGTGGTTCGGTGACAAAATTCCAGAAGGGGTTCTGCGTTATTTTATGTCTGTGTTTCTTTCTGGTTCTGGCAGTAATGCCAGAGCCTTTTTCCCGTCTGGAAAATATATACCGGCAGTTTCCTATTTATCGTTTTGCAGAACAAAAAGCCAGAGATACATATCTGGAAGCAGACTGGCGGACAGAAGAAAAATTGATAGAAGAAAATGCAGAATACGTGGGACAACTACTGGAATCAACTCAGGCACAGCAGACAAAGGAACCACAGGTAACAGAGTTTCCACAGATGACAAAGGAACCACAGGTAACAGAATTTCCACAGATGACAAAGGAACCACAGGTAACAGAATTTCCACAGATGACAGAGAAACCCCAAATCACAGAGAAATTACAGGTTACAGAACCTCCGCAGATGACAGATTCCCCGCAGGTGGCAGAAACTGTGCAGCCCCATCCTGTGATCGACCTTTCACCGGAAAAGCTGGCAGATAAAAACTATCTTTTGGAACATTTTTTTGTGGTAGATGCAGCTACAACAGCAGAGGCAGCTTCCCTGAATGCAGCTGAATATCTGGCAAAGGATATGACACTTAAGCCGGAAAAAGATCAGCCGCAGATATTGATTTACCACAGCCATTCCCAGGAAACCTTTGCGGATTCAAGAACAGGAGAAGAAGCAGATACAGTGGTTGGAGTAGGAGATTATCTGACAGAAATCCTGGAGCAAAAGTATGGCTATCAGGTAATCCATGTAAGGGAGCATTTTGATGTGATAGGCGGAGAAATCGACAGAAGCCGGGCATACGATTTTGCCAGAGAATATGTGGAAAAAGTGCTGGAGGAGAATCCAACAGTTCAGGTTCTGATCGATCTTCACAGAGATGGGGTGCCGGAGGGGAAAAGGCTGGTAACAAAAATCGGAGGCAGGGATACAGCACAGATCATGTTTTATAACGGTTTAAGCTATACTGTAAATCAGGGGAAAATAAGCTATCTGCCAAATCCATATATTGAAGAGAATCTGGCTTTTTCTTTTCAGCTGGAGTATACAGCGGCAGAATATTATCCTGGATTTTACAGATGTATTTATCTGGCAGGGCTGCGGTATAATCTGCATTTAAGACCAAGGGCGCTGCTGGTGGAAGCAGGGGCGCAGACCAACACTGTACAGGAGGTGAAAAACGCCATGGAGCCTTTGGGGGATATTCTGAATCGGGTTTTAAAAGGCAGTGACAAATAAGCAGAAGCTGTGATATAATCAAAAAAGAGCGTAAAAAAGAGGAGGATCGTCTGGAATGACAGACCAGAGTAAGATACGGAATTTTTGTATTATCGCACATATAGACCATGGGAAATCCACACTGGCAGACCGGATCATTGAGATGACCGGCCTTCTTACAGAGCGTGAGATGCAGGCGCAGGTTCTTGACAACATGGACCTTGAACGTGAGCGGGGCATTACCATCAAATCCCAGGCAGTGCGTATTGTATATAAAGCAAAAGACGGAGAAGAGTATATTTTTAACCTGATCGATACACCAGGGCATGTGGATTTTAACTATGAGGTTTCCAGAAGCCTGGCAGCCTGTGATGGTGCGATCCTTGTGGTAGATGCAGCACAGGGGATCGAGGCACAGACACTTGCTAATGTATATATGGCGCTGGATCATGATCTGGAGGTGATCCCTGTGATCAATAAGATCGATCTGCCAAGTGCCCAGCCAGAGCGAGTGATCAATGAGATCGAGGATGTGATCGGACTTGAAGCCCAGGATGCACCTAAGATCTCAGCCAAAACAGGACTGAATGTGGACCAGGTACTGGAGAGTATTGTGGAGAAGATCCCTGCACCTGAGGGAGATCCGGATGCACCGCTGAAGGCGTTGATCTTTGATTCTGTTTATGATGCCTATAAAGGAGTTATTGTATTTTGCCGTCTGATGGACGGGCGTGTGCGTAAGGGGACTACTATCCGTATGATGGCTACCGGTTTTACAGCAGAGGTTGTGGAAGTTGGATATTTCGGACCAGGGCAGTTTATTCCCTGCGAAGAACTGAGTGCAGGTATGGTAGGATATATTACTGCAAGCATTAAGAATGTAAGGGATACCCGTGTTGGTGATACAGTGACAGATCATAACCGTCCCTGTAAGGAAGCACTGCCCGGATATAAGAAAGTAAATCCTATGGTTTACTGCGGATTGTATCCGGCTGACGGAGCCAAATACGGAGATCTGAGGGATGCACTGGAAAAACTGCAGCTGAATGACGCATCTTTGTTTTATGAGCCTGAGACTTCTGTTGCTTTGGGCTTTGGATTCCGCTGCGGATTCCTGGGACTGCTCCATCTGGAAATCATCCAGGAGCGTTTGGAAAGAGAATATAATCTTGATCTGGTTACAACTGCGCCCAGTGTTATTTATAAAGTCCATAAGACCAACGGAGAGGTGATCGATCTGACCAACCCAACTAATCTTCCGGATCCATCGGAGATCGAATTTATGGAAGAACCAATGGTTCAGGCTGAGATCATGGTGACTACGGAGTTTATCGGTGCGATCATGGATCTGTGCCAGGAACGCCGCGGACAGTACGGTGGCATGGAGTATATGGAGGAGACAAGGGCACTTTTGAAGTACAAGCTGCCGCTGAATGAGATCATTTATGATTTCTTTGATGCATTGAAATCACGTTCCAGGGGCTACGCTTCCCTGGATTACGAGCTTTGCGGATATGAACGAAGTGAGCTTGTGAAGCTGGATATCCTGGTAAATAAAGAAGAAGTGGACGCATTATCCTTTATTGTCCATGCAGATACTGCTTATGAGAGAGGCAGGAAGATGTGTGAAAAGCTGAAGGACGAGATTCCAAGACAGCTTTTTGAAATCCCGATCCAGGCAGCTATCGGCAGTAAGATCATTGCAAGAGAGACAGTAAAAGCCATGCGTAAGGATGTGCTTGCCAAGTGTTATGGCGGTGATATTTCCCGTAAGAAGAAGCTTCTTGAAAAGCAGAAGGAAGGCAAGAAGAGAATGCGTCAGGTAGGAAATGTAGAGATACCGCAGAAAGCATTTATGAGTGTTTTAAAGCTGGATGAGAATTAAGGCTCTGGAGGAATACTAATGAGAGAAAAAATCCTGCAAATCCTGAAACGGATTTCATATTCGGTGAAAAAGAGCATAAGGCGAAAACGGCAGCTGTGGATCCGTGGCGGGATCATGGCTGTAGGTCTGCTGGTGATCGTGATCTTTATCGGGAAATGTGCCTGCAGCAAGAAGCCAGCCGGAACCCAGGATGAAAGCTCCATGGGGGTTATGACCATTACCGTGGCTCCGTCTCCCACGCCGACTGAGATTCCAAGGCAGGTAAGCAGTGATGCAGCTGCTACCAATGGCAATGTTACCATGGTCAATGAATATCTGGTGCAGAAAGGGAAGGGCAGCAGCACAAAGGCGGATAACAGCAGTGCCACAGATAATAATGGCAGCGGAGAGGACAGCGATACTTCAGGTACAAATGGAGACGGCAGTACAGATGGAACAGAATAAAAAAATAGAATTATATGTTCATATTCCTTTCTGTGTGAAGAAATGTGATTATTGCGATTTCCTTTCTGCCCCGGCAGGAAGGGATACACAGGAACAGTATGTACAGGCACTTCTACATGAGATCCAGACAGAAGGCGGCAGGCGTAAAGAACCTGTGGCCTCTGTTTTTATTGGGGGAGGGACGCCTTCTATATTAGAAGCAGATCTGCTGGAGAAGATATTAAAGGCCTTGTATCGATGTTTTTATATAGAAAAAGAAGCAGAAGTAACCATGGAAGCCAATCCTGGTACGCTTACCTTGGAAAAACTGAGGATCTGCAGGGAAAATGGTGTGAACCGGTTAAGTCTGGGACTTCAGTCACCGGATGACACAGAACTTGCCAGTTTGGGCAGGATCCATGATTACCAACAGTTTCTGGAAAGCTATCAGATGGCCAGGGAGGCAGGCTTTCACAATGTAAATGTGGATCTGATGTTTGGGATTCCGGGCCAGACAAGAGATGGCTGGGAAAAGAGCCTGCGTACGGTAGCAGCCTTAAATCCGGAACATATTTCGGCTTATAGTCTGATCATCGAAGAAGGGACACCTTTTGCTGCAAGAAACCTGAAGCTTCCAGATGAAGACACCGAGTATCAGATGTATGAAGATACGGCACGGATTCTTGGGGAATATGGCTTTGAACAATATGAGATTTCCAATTATGCCAAAGTCGGCAAAGCCTGTATCCATAATATTGGTTACTGGACAGGTGTTTCTTATCTTGGCTTGGGATTGGGGGCAGCTTCTCTGATGGATGGCTGTAGATTTACCAATACAACCTCTCTGGAAAGGTATACAACAGCCAGCAGAAAGCCGGATTTTCCTGACAATATCAGGAAAGATCTGATCAAGCTGACCCGCCAGGAGCAGATGGAGGAATTTATGTTTCTTGGGCTAAGGCTTAGATCGGGTATTTCAAAGGCTGAGTTCGCACAGAGGTTTGGTATCCCTATAGAGGAGATTTATGGGGATGTGATCCGCAGATATAAAGAACTTGCTTTGCTGCAAGAAGAAAATGGGCGGATTTTCCTTTCCAGACATGGCATCCATGTAAGCAATACTGTGATGGCAGATTTTTTGCTGTAGATATGGAAAACTAAACAGACCCCTTGAAAAACAGATGTTCGTGTGCTATGCTAAACGAAGTACAACTCGAACATTTGTTTTTGCTTGAAGAACTGGAAAACAGGAGGCAGATATGGCCATAGATCAGAATAATAAAAAACAATTTATCCGCATTCGAGGAGCTAATGAAAATAACCTGAAGAACCTGAATGTAGATATTCCAAGAGGGGAATTTGTAGTGTTTACCGGACTGAGCGGATCCGGTAAATCCTCCCTTGCTTTTGATACCATTTATGCAGAAGGACAAAGAAGATATATGGAATCTTTGTCATCCTATGCCCGGCAGTTTCTGGGACAGATGGAGAAGCCTGATGTAGAAAGCATAGAAGGCCTGCCTCCGGCCATATCCATTGACCAGAAGTCTACCAACAGGAACCCTCGTTCTACAGTAGGCACTGTGACAGAGATTTATGATTATTTCAGGCTGCTGTATGCCAGGGTAGGAATTCCTCATTGTCCCAAATGTGGTAAGGAGATCAGGAAGCAGACGGTAGATCAGATGGTGGATCAGATCCTGATGCTTCCGGAGCGTACAAAGATCCAGCTGCTAGCGCCAGTCGTCCGTGGGAGAAAGGGCACTCATGCCAAGCTTCTGGAGCAGGCAAAGAAAAGCGGATATGTGCGGGCAGAGATTGATGGCAGTGTTTATGAGCTGTCTGAGGAGATCAAGCTGGATAAGAATATTAAGCATACCATTGCCATTATTGTAGACAGGCTGATTGTGAAGGATGGGATCCAGAAGAGGCTTGCAGATTCTATTGAGACAGTGCTGGGGCTTTCTGATGGCCTGCTTGTGGTAGATACTATGGACGGCAAATATCTTAATTTCAGCCAAAGCTTTTCCTGCCCGGACTGTGGGATCAGCATTGACGAGATCGAGCCAAGAAGCTTTTCCTTTAATAATCCTTTTGGTGCCTGCCCGGACTGCCTGGGATTAGGTTATAAGATGGAGTTTGATATAGACCTGATGATTCCGGACAAGTCTTTAAGCATCGCAAATGGAGCCATTGCAGTTACCGGATGGCAGTCCTGCACAGATAAAGGCAGCTTTACCTATGCGATCCTTTCTGCCCTGGCAAGGGAATATGATTTCAGCCTGGAAACGCCATTTCAGGAATATCCTCAGAAGATTCAGGATATTCTTGTGAATGGTACGGGAGGACGCTCCGTAAAGGTATACTATAAGGGACAGAGAGGGGAAGGGGTTTATGATGTGGCTTTCCCGGGACTGATCCGTAATGTGGAGCAACGGTACAGAGAGACAGGTTCGGAGACCATGAAGCAGGAATATGAAAGCTTTATGAGGATTACACCATGTACCACCTGTAAAGGTCAGAGACTGAAGAAAGAATCCCTGTCAGTTACTGTGGCAGATAAGAACATTTATGAGATCACCAATTTATCAATCGAAAAACTGAAAGAGTTTCTTTCGGATATCCAGCTTACACCTCAGCAGATGCTGATCGGCCGGCAGATCCTGAAGGAGATTGTTGCCAGAGTAGGCTTTCTTTCAGATGTTGGGCTGGATTACCTATCTCTTGCAAGGGCAACTGCCACTCTTTCCGGAGGGGAGGCTCAGAGGATCCGTCTGGCGACTCAGATCGGGTCAGGTCTTGTAGGAGTTGCTTATATTCTGGATGAACCAAGTATCGGGCTTCACCAGAGGGATA
Source organism: Blautia ammoniilytica (assembly GCF_025566965.1). NCBI lineage: Bacteria > Bacillati > Bacillota > Clostridia > Lachnospirales > Lachnospiraceae > Blautia > Blautia ammoniilytica. The sequence continues at coordinate 26,462 of NZ_JAOQJL010000013.1, forward strand.
ATGACCGGCTGCTTCGAGCGTTGATGCATCTTCGTGACCTGGGCAATACATTGATCGTAGTAGAGCATGATGAGGATACCATGCGTGCTGCAGATTGTGTGGTTGATATTGGCCCCGGTGCAGGGGAGCATGGCGGAGAGCTTGTGGGTATCGGTACTGCAGAAGATCTGATGAAGAATGAAAGATCTGTTACAGGTGCATATCTTAGCGGCAAGCTTAAGATCCCGGTACCAAAGGAACGGAGAACACCAACCGGTTTCCTGAAGATCCGTGGCGCAGCTGAGAATAATCTGAAGAAGATCAATGTGGACATTCCGCTAGGGGTGATGACTTGTGTGACCGGTGTGTCCGGATCCGGGAAAAGCTCCCTGGTGAATGAGATCCTGTATAAGCGTCTTGCCAGGGATCTGAACAGGGCCAGGGTGATTCCTGGAAAGCACAGTGATATCCTGGGGATCCAGCAGCTGGATAAGGTGATTAATATTGACCAGTCTCCTATTGGAAGGACTCCACGTTCCAATCCGGCTACTTATACCGGCGTTTTTGATCAGATCCGTGACCTGTTTGCTGCCACTGCCGATGCCAAGGCCAAAGGCTATAAGAAGGGCAGATTCAGCTTCAACGTAAAGGGCGGGCGTTGTGAGGCCTGCAGCGGAGATGGTATTATTAAGATTGAGATGCATTTTCTTCCGGATGTATATGTGCCCTGCGAGGTCTGCAAGGGTAAGCGGTATAATCGTGAAACATTGGAAGTGAAATATAAGGGCAAAAGCATATATGATGTACTGAATATGACTGTAGAAGAAGCGCTTCCGTTTTTTGAAAATATTCCGTCTATCCGCAGAAAGATAGAGACTTTATATGATGTAGGACTTTCTTATATCCGGCTTGGACAGCCTTCTACAACTCTTTCCGGAGGAGAGGCCCAGCGGATTAAGCTGGCTGCAGAGCTGAGCAAACGCAGTACCGGAAAGACTATTTATATTTTGGATGAGCCGACCACAGGTCTTCACTTCGCAGATGTGCACAAGCTGGTGGAGATCCTGAAGCGCCTTTCTGAAGGAGGAAATACTGTGGTAGTGATCGAGCACAATCTGGATGTGATCAAGACTGCAGATTATATCATAGATATAGGCCCGGAGGGCGGCGACAGGGGTGGCACTGTGGTTGCCTTTGGTACGCCGGAGCAGGTTGCAGCCAACCCGTCCTCCTACACCGGCCAGTACGTAGCCAAATATTTACGGTGACAAGAGCTTTCTTTTTGGAGAGGAATTGCGTATAATAAGGAAAACGTAACTGTGTTTTTAACAGTTACAGTTCTGGGAAAATAAACAGGAATTAAAGGGAGGTTCACAATGCCGGCAAGCGATATAGGAATTGATCTTGGAACCAGAAACAGCCAGGTATATTCTACCGGGAAAGGCCTTGTGCTGATGGAGCCTACAGTAGCAGTATATGATAAAGATTCAGAAAAAATAAAGGCAATGGGAGAGGAAGCAAAGCAGATGGCAGGGCATGTTTCTTCCAATATGGAGATTATCTGGCCCATTCGCCAAGGTGTGATTATAGATTACACAGTTATGGAGAAAATGCTGAAGTTCTTCATTTCAAGGGCAATGGGACGCAGAGCTTTCCGCAAGCCAAGGATCAGCATCTGTATTCCCAGCGGGACCACTGAAATCGAAAAAAAGGCTATCGAAGAAGCGACCTACCAGGCAGGAGCCAGAGAGGTTTTTCTTGCAGATGAGCCGATTGCCGCTGCTATTGGTGCAGGTGTGGATGTTACAAAACCGTTTGGCAATCTGATCGTGGATATTGGTGCAGGTACTACAGATATTGCAGTGATTTCTATGGCAGGAGTTGTGGTATCCAGTTCCATTAAGGTGGCAGGAGATAATTTTAATCAGGCCATTATGGGTTATGTGCGGAAAGCCCACAATCTGTTTATAGGGGAGGATGCAGCAGAAAGAATCAAGATAAAGATCGGTACTGCCATCGAAGAAGCATCTCCCAGGACTATGGAGGTGAAAGGGCGCAATGTGATCACCGGACTGCCCAAGACAGTGACCCTTACCTCTGAAGAAGTAAGGATGGCTCTTAGGGAGGCTACAGGACAGATTGTAGAGGCTGTACATGGAGTTCTGGAGAAAACACCGCCGGAACTTGCCGCTGATATTGTAGACCGGGGTATCGTGCTTACCGGCGGAGGTGCATTGCTTCATGGCATAGATAACCTGATCGAACAGAAAACAGGCGTAAATACGCTGACTGTACAGGATGCCATCATGGTAGTTGCTGCAGGAACAGGAAAATATGCAGAGATCATGTCGAGGATGGATGATTAGAAAGAATGAGTGAGAAGATTACCGGTTATATTGACCATGTGGTTTTCCGTAATAATGACAATGGATATACAGTTATGGTGGTGAAAGGCACAAAGGAGGAAGAACTGACCTGTGTAGGCAGTTTTCCTTCTATTAGCCAGGGCGTGACTATAGAGGCGGAAGGCACTTACACTACTCATCCTGTTTACGGAAAGCAGTTTCAGATACACAGTTATACAGAAAAGATGCCGGAAGACAGCCTTGCAATGGAAAGATATCTTGGATCAGGAGCCATCAAAGGAATCGGGGCGGCGCTGGCTGCCAGGATCGTTCGGCATTTTGGAGAAGATACACTTCGGATCGTAGAGGAGGAGCCAGAACGTCTTTCAGAAGTCAAAGGGATCAGTGAGAAAAAAGCGCGGGAGATTGCTGTCCAGGTTACAGAAAAGGCAGATATGAGGAGAGCCATGATCTTTCTGCAGAAATACGGGATATCCCTGAATCTTGGCGCAAAAATATACCAGAAATATGGCCAGGCTGTTTACGGTGTGCTTCAGGAGAATCCGTACCGCCTGGCCGAAGACATTTCTGGCGTGGGATTTAAGATCGCAGATGAGATTGCATCCAGGATCGGTATACATACAGATTCGGATTACAGGATTCGCAGCGGTATGTTGTATACTCTTATGCAGGCTTCAGGTGAAGGCCATATTTATCTGCCCCAAAAAGAGCTTTTTGAAAGAGCTTCCAGACTGCTGGATGTGGATTCCTCCTATATGGAAAAGCATCTGATGGATATGGCTATTGACCGGAAACTTGTATTAAAAGAAACAAAAGAGGCTACTCTGGTTTATCCCAGCAAATATTATCAGATTGAGCTGAATACAGCCAGAATGCTGAATGAACTGAATATTAAATGTCCTGAGAATGAAAAACTGGTAGAGCGCAGATTGGCCCAGATACAGAAGGAAACAGGTACTGTCCTGGATGAAATGCAGAAAAAAGCTGTAAAAGAAGCAGCAGAAAATGGCCTGTTCATTCTTACAGGAGGTCCTGGCACAGGAAAGACCACCACCATTAATGCTATTATCCGCTTTTTTGAAGGGGAGGGAGCAGAACTTCGACTTGCTGCGCCTACAGGCAGAGCGGCCAAAAGAATGACGGAGACCACCGGATATGAAGCACAGACGATCCACAGGCTTTTGGAACTGAACGGTGTTCCGGATGAAGAGCATGACAATCAGGCTATTCATTTTGACAGAAATGCTCAGAATCCGTTGGATGCGGATGTGATCATTATTGATGAAATGTCCATGGTGGATATTTTTCTGATGCATTCTCTGCTTCAGGCCATCACTGCCGGCACAAGGCTGATTCTTGTAGGAGATGAAAATCAGCTGCCAAGCGTAGGACCCGGGAATGTACTGCGAGACATTATCCGCAGCCAGGTATTTCCTGTGGTGGAACTTACCAAGATCTTCCGGCAGGCGTCTGAGAGCGATATTGTGGTGAATGCCCATAAGATCAACCGTGGAGAACAGGTATCCTTAGATAACAAAAGCAGGGATTTCTTTTTTCTGAAGCGATATGATGCAGATATTATCATCCGCGTGGTGATCGCATTGATCCAGGAGAAGATGCCCAGATATGTGGAAGCCAGACCCTTTGAGATACAGGTGCTTACCCCTATGCGTAAAGGACTTCTGGGTGTGGAGCGGCTAAATCAGATCCTGCAGAGATATCTGAATCCGCCGGATTCGGGTAAACGGGAGTATGAAGCCGGGCAGCAGATGTTCCGTGAAGGGGACAAGGTGATGCAGGTTAAAAATAATTATCAGATGGAATGGGAAGTGCGGGGCAAATATGGCATTCCTGTAGAAAAGGGAGTAGGCGTATTTAACGGAGACACCGGGATACTGAAGGAAATCAATGAATTTTCAGAGATTGCATCTGTGGAATTTGAAGATGGAAGATGGGCAGAGTATTCTTTTAAGCAGCTGGAGGAACTGGAACTGGCTTATGCCATTACCATCCATAAGTCCCAGGGGTCAGAATATCCGGCAGTGATCCTTCCGATCCTGTCAGGACCAAGGATGCTTCTGAACCGTAATCTTTTGTATACAGCTGTTACCAGGGCAAGGAAATGTGTAACTGTAGTGGGAAGTGAAGAAACTTTTGGGGAGATGATCCGCAATGAAAAGCAGCAGAAGCGTTACAGCTCTCTGGACATGCGTATCCGGGAGCTTGCTGAATCTTCTTTATCCCAGACGATGTCCTTTGTGCCATCAGGTAATGAAGGAACAAAGGCGGCTGATTTGTCCGGAATGTGAAAAGGATCTTCATCCTATTACCGGCCCAAGATGTTATCACTGTGGGAAACCGATCAAAGAGGGAGAAGAATACTGTGCAGACTGTAGATCTCATCCGGGCGCATTTACAGCGGGAAAAGGGATTTTTCTTTACGATGACAGGATGAAGGCTTCCATGATGAAGTATAAGTACAGCGGATGCAGAGAGTATGGACGTTTTTTCGGAAGAGCCATGTGTGTCTACGGTGCTGATTCCATTCGCAGATGGTCACCGGATCTGATCGTACCTGTCCCTATGACTGCCGCAAAGCTGCGGCAGAGAGGATTTAATCAGGCAGTGGATCTGGCAGGGATCGTTGCTGCGTGGATGAAGCTTCCTTTGGATACCGGGCTTGTACAAAAGATCAGACATACAGATGCTCAGAAGGAGCAGGATGCAGCAGGACGTCGCCGTAATCTGAAAGGTGCTTTTGAAATTACCAGAAGAATTGACGGAATGCGTATTTTGATCATTGATGATGTGTATACTACAGGCAGTACCATGGATGAGATCGCCGGATGCCTGAAAAAAAGCGGGGCAGAGGCAGTGTTTTTTCTCACTCTGTGCAGTGGAATCCATTGATTCATGGCAAAAAATGCTTTTCACAGCATAGGATATATGATACAATTAATCTATATGGTTAAAATGCGTTTATAGTATCAAAAGCAAGGAGTCATTTATGATCAACGAAGAGAAAGTCAAGATAATGAACAGGCTTGCAATGTATGAAAAGCGGGGCGGGAAGAAGTATCTGCCTGTCAGCAGATATTACCGCAGCGATTATATCGGGCTTGCATTAATTAAAAATTTTTTTCTGGTTACTATTGGATATGCCTTGGTTCTTGCAGCAGTAGCTGTATATTATTCAGAATATCTTATGAATAATATTAATCAGATGGATCTGGTCAGTCTGGGCATGAAAGTGGTTGGCGGTTATGCTGTGGTGCTGATCAGTTATTCGGTTCTTACTTATATTGCATATACTGTGAAATATCACTGTGCCAAGAAAAGTGTTAAGAAGTATTATGAAGAACTGACCAAACTGGAGAGGATCTACGGTCGTGAAGAGAAAAAGAATTCCGGACGGGAAATCACAGGAGGACGTAAAAGATGACAGCACTACTTGAATTAAAACAGAAAATTAAAAACCTGTATGGGCAATATGAACTTTATCTTCTTCCTGTATTCAAATTTGTTCTTGCCATGCTGTATTTTACCTGGATCAATGAAAATATGGGATATATGAGCCAGCTGAACAGTATGTTTGTTGTGCTGATCCTGGCTCTGATCTGTTCTATACTGCCATCTGTTGTGACAGTATATGCAGGATTTATCCTGATGATCCTTCACAGCTATGCCTTGAGCCTGGAGACTGCAGGGTTTATGCTGGTACTGATTCTGGTAATGGTGATCTTTTTCCTTAGATTCAGCGGCGGACAGAATACGGTGATGGCTTTTACACCGATCACCTTTATGTTTAATGTTCCGGCGATCCTGCCTATTGGCAGCGGCCTTATGGGCAATGCAGTATCCGCTATTCCGGCAGGGTGCAGTGTGGTATTGTTTTATTTCATCCGATTTATCAAAAGACAGTCCGCTTCACTGATGAACACAGACCTGGAAGTGGCAGACAAGCTGCAGCTTCTTGCAGACGGGCTTGCACAGAATTGGGGTATGTGGATCACAGTAGTTGCTTTTGTTCTTGTGGTCCTTGTTGTTTATCTGATTCGTACCCGTGCTTTTGATTATGCATGGAGGATCGCTATTGTTGCAGGCGGTGTGACTTATGTGCTTGTGATGCTGGGAGGAAGCCTTTTCCTGAACGCAACTGTTTCCATGCCGGCACTGATCACCTGTGCAGTTTTGTCAGTGGTATTTGCCATTATTCTGGAATTCTTTGTATTTGGAGGGGATTACAGCCGTACAGAGAGACTGGAATATGAGGATGATGAATATTTTTACTATGTAAAGGCTGTTCCCAAGGCGTCTGTATCTACTTCCGAAAGAAGCATCAAGAAGATCAACGGAGAGCCTATAAGGGAAGAGAGACGTTCCGAAGAAAAGAAAGCGGTATCTTTCACAGAGCCTACGCAGGCTGTAAGTGACAAACCAAAGAAACGAAGGACAGCGCCTGCACCTACGCCAAGAAAGGCAAAGCCGGTTTCAAAGGAAGACGATATGGATGAAATTGACTTTGAGAAGAAACTGGAAGAGTCTTTGAAAGATCTGTAATAACAATTCAGCAGTCGGTGATTACAAGGATGCTGAATTGTTATTACCTGTAACTGTAAACCAAACCGGCGCCAAAGCAGCGCTGATTACAATAAATGAGAGGAGACCGTTATGCAGGATATTGCAGTTATGCTTGCCAGGTATCTTCCTAAGCTGGCATTACCGCAGGTTGGAATCACTGATGTGATCGAAATTGCCCTGATATCATTCTTTGTATATCAGTTCATGGTTTGGATCAAATTCACCCGTGCATATACACTGCTGAAGGGTATCCTGATAGTTCTTGGGTTTATTTTTATTGCATATGTTTTCCAGATGAGCACCATTCTCTGGATCGTAAAGAATTTGTCTACTGTGCTGATTACTGCAGTGATCATTATTTTTCAGCCAGAGCTTCGTAAAGTGCTGGAACAGCTTGGACAGAAAAAGATCATGTCTGCGATCCCATTGTTTGATACAAGCAAGGAAGTACAGGAACGTTTTACGGACAAGACTGTAAATGAACTGGTCAAGGCCTGCTTTGATATGGGAGAAGTCAAGACCGGTGCTTTGATCGTGATCGAGCAGAATATCCGTCTTACAGAATATGAGCGGACTGGTATTAATGTAGATGCAGTGCTTACCAGCCAGCTTCTGATCAATATTTTTGAGCATAATACGCCTCTTCATGACGGAGCGGTTCTTGTAAGAGGCAATCGTATCGTAGCTGCGACATGCTATCTGCCTCTTTCTGATAATATGGAACTGAGCAAACAGCTGGGAACCCGCCACAGAGCAGGTGTAGGGATCAGTGAAGTTAGTGATTCTCTGACAATTATCGTGTCAGAGGAAACAGGACAGGTATCTGTAGCGAAGGGCGGAAAGCTTTCCAGAGGGCTGACCAGTGCCCAGCTTCGGGAAGCACTTGTAAAAGCACAGAATAAGAAGGTTGTTGATAACGGTAAATTACGCCATCTGCTGAAGGGGAGGGCGAAACATGAACAATAATAGGAAGCTTACAGCAAATATTCCATTGAAAATCATGTCCATCCTGGTGGGGATCCTGGTATGGCTTTTGGTTGTCAATGTGGATAATCCTATTAAGACCAGGACGATCATTATTCCAGGGGAGAACGTGGAAGTGATCAATAAGGCATACGTGGACAGTGACAATAAGATGGTTATGCAGGATGACAATCCGGATCCTGTAAGGGTTTCTGTGACTGCAGAGCGCAAGACCCTTGCACGTCTGACGGCTTCTGATATATCTGTAGTAGCTGACCTGCAGCAGGCAGGGAATCTTGATACAAAGCCGGTGATGGTTCCTATTGCAGCAAGCTGCAGCGGTGTTTCTGCTGATAACATAAAAGTGACACCTCAGTATCTGGAGGTGCGTCTGGAAGAAAAAGCCTCCCAGGATTTCTTGGTGAATGCTAATTATGGCACCAGTACACCGGGGAAAGGCTATGAGGTAGGTGCTCAGACTGCAAGCCCGGAAAAAGTAAGGATCACAGGACCAAAGTCGCTGATCAATAAAATTGATAAAGTAAATGCTACCGTGAATGTGGACGGCAAAACAAAAGATGTGACAGAAGATGTTAATCTTCAGATTATTGATAAGAACCAGGACAGTCTTACTGACGGCAAGATGGCATATCTGACCATTGACAATCCTAAGGTAACAGTTACCACCAAGTTTTGGAAGATCCGTACAGGTGTGAAGCTGCGTGCCGGTTATACAGGAGAAGCGGCAGATGGTTATCAGGTAGACAGTGTGACTACAGTGCCTGACACCATCAGCATTGCAGGTACGGATGAGGCATTAGAGAAGCTGAGACTGGAAGATAATACATTGTGGATCTCAGGAGATGGTGTAGATATCTCCGGTGAGAAGGGTGATATGGAAAAGAAGGTAAGCCTGAAGGATGTGCTTCCTGAGGATACCAAGCTTACAAGTGGAGCCAGCGAGGATGTGCTGGTGCGGGTATCTATCCTGCCTGTTGGCAGTCGTACATTCAGTCTTCCTGCTAATGAGATCGAAGTGGATAACAAACCTTCTGATCTGCAGTTCGCTTTTGACACAGATAGTATCAGTGTGAAGGTAAAGGCTGTAGACGGGGATATTGATGAGTTTGATGTTTCGGATATTAAGGCATCCATTGATCTGGATGGAAAGACGGAAGGAAGCTATGAAGTGCCTGTGACAGTGAAGCTGCCAAAGGGCTATGAGCTTCTTGAGGATGTGACCACAGATGTGACGATCTCCGAGATCTCCAATGTGGAAGATAATAATGGATAAGGGGTGATAAAATGGTAAGTCAGAAAGTAATTGTGAACAATCCATCAGGACTGCATCTGCGTCCGGCAGGAATCCTGTGTAAGGAGGCAATCAAATTCAAATCATTGATTACATTTACATTCAGTGGGGGGACTGCAAACGCCAAAAGCGTACTGAGCGTGCTTGGGGCATGTGTGAAGTGCGGAGATGAGATTGAACTGGTGTGCGAAGGTGCAGATGAAAAGGAAGCACTGGAAGCATTGGTAAAGGCAATTGAAGGCGGATTAGGGGAATAAGGAGATCTTAAGTGAAAAAAAGAATTGTATCTATGCTTTTGTGTGCAGCTATGTGTATGACAGCTGCGCCGTCTGCTTATGCTATGGAAGTGGATTCTTTTACAGAGACTGCTGCAGAAGGGTCAGATGAGGGTTTTGAGGATTTAACTGCTGTACCATCAAAGGAGGCAGGTGAAACAGGAACTGAGTCAGAAACTGTGACAGGGACTGAAACAGAGACTGAAACGGAGACTACTACAGAGATTACTGATATTGGCCAGGATGAACTGACGGGAGCAGATGTGCAGGGGGGCACTGTACAGGAGGAGCCGTCCGCTGATGCGTCCGGACTGGATGCAGACAGCCAGGAAAGTCTGTTTAATGATGGGAATGTTTTTGCTGGTGAGGATCTTTCAGCACAGGAAGCAGGTAATACTGCCGGAAGCTGGCGTTGGGATCAGGCATCAGGCGCTTTTTCCTACTACGATCCATCAGGGAATCAGGTGGCTCTGCCTCAATTGGATCAGGAATACCAGGCGCAGGGAAAATACACAGGATATTATCTGATCGATGGAAATTATTACTGCCTGGATGAGCATGGAGTTCCACGTACAGGTATGATCCAGCTTACTGCGAACGGTGTGACTTCCACCTATTATTTCCAGGAAGAAAAAGATGCTTATGGTATTGCAGGCAGGATGTTCTATGGCGGATGGCTTTGCCAGCAGACAGATCAGGGTGAGAAGTGGCAGTTTTTTAATACTGGCAGAGACAATGTGGCCGATCTGGGTAAGCTATATGAGCATGGAACTATTGTTACCAAACTGGATCCTGCTGTAAAAGGAGACAGATCTTATCTTCTGGATAAGAATGGCTATATCCTTAAAAATGCCATGAAGAAGGCTGAGAATGGTAAGTATTATCTGACGGATGCCCAGGGGCAGATCTATATCAATAAGATCGTCACCTATAAAGGCAGCAAGTATTATGTGGGCAAGTATGGCAGCCGTGCAACATGGAAGAATTGCTGGCATCGCTGTACAGGTGCGGGGAACCGGATGTATTATTTCGGTAAAACACCTGGCAAGATCGTCAAAAAGACTGGCTGGCAGAAGGTAACTGTAAATGGTAAATTTTATGGATGGTTCTATTTTACAAAGAATGGAAACCATTATAAGAACAAGCTGCTGAAGTCCGGTTACTATTTCAGAGAAAACGGAAAGCTTGCCGGCGGCATGTATAAGGTTGGGAAGAAGACATACTTCTTTACACCAAGTACCTCATCCAAAAGGAATGGCAAGATGGTTAAGGGACGTCTGGCAACAGACGGTACCAACTGGTATTATGCATATAAGACTGGTGTACTTCGTAAGAGCGGCTGGCAGAAGGTGAAGGGCAATTCCTATTACTTCAAGAATTACAAAGCAGTTCGCAATACATTTATCAAAAAAGGAAGTACATACGGATATCTGGACAATACAGGAAGATTTACAACAGGATGGGTGATTGAAAATGATTCAAAGAATCTGGTTCGGTATATTGACCCATCTAAGAAAGGCTTTGTGAAGAATACATCCTGTGTGATCGATGGTCTGCGTTATTACTTTGATGCAGACGGTTACAGGATCAATGATGTGACTGATCGGGTGGCTGGACCATATTCTGTTACAGTAGACCGTGTGAATGGGGTTATGACTGTATATAATTCCAATCGCACCATTCCAGTAAAGAGTATCCGCGTTTCTGTTGGACTACCATCCACACCTACCCCGGTAGGTACATTCAGGCTTAGCCGCAGCGCCAGATGGCAGCCGTTGATGGGTAATTCCTGGGGACAGTATGGGACACATGTAACTGGCAATGTTCTTGTGCATTCCGTACCAGGAGGCAGCCCGGATGTATATGCACTTCCGGCAGGATTTTACAATATGCTTGGAGAGCCTGCTTCCCATGGATGTATCCGTGTATGTGTAGCAGATGCCAAGTGGGTTTATGAGAACTGCAATGGATCTGCGATTACTATTTTTGATGGCACAGCCAGGAGCGAAGAAGTATTCAAGGGACCGTTGGGACGCAATCCGCTGGTAGCTCTGCGTGCGCCATACACTTTTGATCCTACAGATCCTTCTATTACAAAATAAATTACAATGGGAGATGTTGCTGCGGCAGCATCTCCTTTTTTACAATGCAACCAGTGATACTATTTTGCCTATGTTTGTTTTCTGTCCAGTATCTTTGGGGGGATTGGGTGTGATAGTTTAGAACGGTGCGGAAAATCTTGTTGAAATTAAGGGGATTCCTATGTATAATAAACAGGTAACAAAAATGTAATAATTTTGATAAGGTTTGGCACACATGTAGAGAATATTTTGGAACGTAACTGGGAAGGTGCCGAATTGTGAGGAGTTTTGTTAAGAAAGGATTTGGAGGGTATAAATGAAAAACTGGAAAAAATGGCTGACCTGCGGGATGTTTGCAATGGCATTAGGAACAGCAGGGATTTCTGGAACGAAGGATGTAAAAGCAGAAAGTGTGAATCCGGCATTACTGCGGCAGAACGTAGCAGAAGGAGAAGAGGTTCCACAGGTAGGAGCTTCCAGCTCTTCTGCTGTGGACAAACGTGCATGGAGACGGATCAACGGTGTGTGTTACAATGGCAGCGGCGCAGAGATTCCCGGAGTGGTAACAAGAGGTATCGATGTATCAGAATGGCAAGGGAAGATCAACTGGCAGAAAGTGAAAAATTCAGACATTGATTTTGCCTTTATCCGTATTTCCTCTGGTACAGATTATATGGATAAGTATTATGATTATAATATGAGTTCTGCGAATGAAGCAGACCTTCCGGTTGGAACTTACGTATACAGCAAAGCCACCACTACCACTGCAGCTTTAAAGGAAGCACAGCTGGCCATCAGTAAGATGAACGGCTACAAGGTTTCCTATCCGGTTGTATATGATATTGAATATTCCAAAATGGAATCTTTATCTAAGAACCAGATCGCAAGAATGACACTTGCCTTCTGCAATGAAGTGAAGGCTGCCGGATATACGCCAATGGTTTATATGAATACCCACTGGTATAAAGAAAAGGTAAATATGAGTATGCTGTCCGGTCTTGACGTATGGATCGCAAGCTACAGTGATAAGAATCCTGCACCGGACAGAAGTGTATACAATTATGGAATCTGGCAGTGTACAGCCGGGAATCTTGGAGAAGGCTCTTACATGCGTACTACCAAAGGGCTGGTAGCAGGTATTCCTAAAGAAAATAATGTGGACCTGAATTATGGCTTTGTAGATTATACTACACGTGTGACGCCCAGATGGTCAGCAAGGGAAGGATATACCCCTGCAACAGAAGCATCTACAGCTGATATATCTGTAAAAAATGGCTGGTATACAGAAAATGGCAGACAGTGTTATTATATCAATGATGAGCGTGTAAAGGGCTGGAAGCAGATTAATGGTAAATACTATTACTTCCATCCGGTATCCGGTAATATGTACGTGAACAGCCTTGTAAAAGTAAATGGTGTAGTGTATTATGTGGACAAAAATGGTGTACGTACTGCCAAACGCTGGGTAACAAAAAGCCGCAACAAATATTATATTGGCAGCAAGGGCATTGCCTTAAAGGGCAGCCAGAGGATCAAAGGAAAATATTATTTCTTTGATCTGGACACCAGGATCATGTACAGGAATAAAAAGCTGGTAAGGAATGGAAGGATCTTCTATTTCGGAAATAATGGTGTAAGATTTAACGGAGGATTTAAGACCATCCGGGAAAATGGAGTATATAATACCTATTATTTCCAGAAGAACGGACAGGCAAAGAAGGGATGGCTGAGATTAAACGGTAAGAAATATTATTTCTATCCTTCTGGTGACAAAGCAGGTGTATGTGCAAAGCATACAAGAATCCGGACAGCCAGCGGAATGATCTACGTGTTTGATAAAAACGGTGTCTATGTGAGACGATATAAGCGAAAATAAAGAGAAACAGGTCAATACAGCCTGTAAACAAAAAGCTAAGGAAAACATACGTAAATAAGGATAAACAGGGACTATGAAGAAAATTGTGATCATCGGAGCAAATGATTTTCAGCGCCCGCTCATAAGAAAAGCCAAGGACATGGGTTATCAGACCCATGTCTTTGCATGGAGAGAAGGCGCTACAGGTGCATCAGATGCAGATTACTTTTATGAGATCAGTATTACTGAAAAAGAAAAAATACTGGAGATCTGTAAACAGATCCAGCCGGATGGAGTAGCGACTATTGGCTCTGACCTGGCAAATATAACGGTACAGTATCTGGCTGAAAGGCTGGGACTTCCAGGCAATTCGGAAGAGTGTATCAAAAACTCTACCAATAAGTATGCCATGCGGAAGGCCTTTCTTCTGGCTGGGATCCCTGTACCTTTTTTTACGATCGTGGAAGAAGAGGACAAGGTACAGATACCGGAATATCCGGTGATCGTAAAGCCTACAGACCGTTCCGGGAGCAGGGCCATCACAAAGGTAAACAACTCAAGGGAGCTGAAGGCTGCTATCACTGCCGCAGTCAGTCAGTCCTTTGAAAAGAAAGCCATTGTGGAAGGCTATCTTTCCGGGGATGAATATAGCATGGAAACCATAAGCTTTGCAGGACAGCATCATTGTCTGGCTATTACAAAGAAATATACCACAGGAACTCCTCATTTTATTGAAACAGGTCATTTACAGCCTGCACCTCTTCATACTGAAACAGAAGAAAAAGCAAAGAAAATGATTTTTGCAGCTTTGGATGCCCTGCAGGTGAAAAATGGCGCCGGTCACAGCGAATTCCGTATTGATGAAAAGGGTGATATCCACATTATTGAGATCGGATCCAGAATGGGCGGGGACTGTATCGGCTCACATCTGGTGCCTTTGTCCACAGGACAGGATTTTGTAGGAATGGTGGTGGACATAGCATTAGGGAATGCGCCCAAATTTGCCCGGAAGCAGGAAGGAATGTATGCAGCCATTCGTTTTATCATGGATGAAAAAGATCTTCAGGCTTATTACCAATTAAAAGAAACGTGCCCTGAGATCATCCGGGAGTTTGTGCTAGACAGTCAGCCTGGCTCCCATCCTATTACAGACAGTGGCTCCAGATATGGGTATTATATTGTGCAGACCGATTCTCTGGAGCAGGCGCGCAAAATCCTGGGCTCCGTCAGTTGACAGTATCGGACAAAAACGCTATGATATGATACAGCGATAACCGGGCGGTTCATGCCCTGATTTTTAAGAAGAGGTAGGGATTCCATGAAGAAACTGATGATCCTGGGAGCCAGTTACTCTCAGATGCCACTGATCCAGGCGGCGAAAAGGCTGGGGATTTATACCATTGTCTGCAGCACACCAGGCAGCTGGCCAGGTTTTGCAGAAGCAGACGAATGTTCCTATACAGACATATCAGATCCACAGGCAGTGCTGGCAGAGGCAAGACGCACACAGATCCAGGGGATCACCACCTGTTGTCTTGATACAGGAGTACCGGCTATAGGGACTGTGTGTGAAGCTATGGGGCTTACCGGGCCAAAAGCCATTCCTGCACAGACAGCCTCTGATAAATGGAAAATGAAAGAAGCCTTTGTAAAGGCAGGGGTACAGACAGCACGGCATATCCGTGTAAGATCTGAGGAAGAACTGGAAGCCGCCCTTTCCCAGCTTACCTTTCCTGTGATCCTGAAGGCAGTAGACCTGATGGGGAGCAGAGGGATTTTCCGCAGCAATACAAAAGAAGAAGCAAGAGCCAATTACAGGCTTACTATGGAAGCTACAGGGAAGGATTACTGCCTTGTAGAAGAATTTATAGAAGGCACTTTATTTGGGGCAGAAGCTATGCTGAAGGACGGAAAGTTTTTGTATTGCCTTCTGGATAATACAGAAGCTTTCATCAGCGCAGTGCCTACACCGGTAGGACATTCTGTGCCTTTTGATGAAGAGGAAGCTCTTGGCGCGCAGGCCAGGGAGCAGGTGGGCAAAGCAGCAAAAGCCCTGGGACTTGATAATTGTCCTGTGAACTGTGACCTGATCTGGAAGGATGGCAGGGTTTATGTGGTTGAGATCACTGCCAGGGCAGGAGCTACTTGTCTGCCGGAGATTGTAGGAGAGTTTTTTGGTATCAATTATTATGAAGCCATTGTAAGGCTGGCTCTGGATCTTGGGGTTGAAGAGATGTTCCATCTGGATGGAGAACATCCTGCTGTTTTGTCACATACTTTATTATCTTTACGTGATGGGATCGTAAAAGAGATCAGGAATGACAATGCACCATCCGGGGATATCCTGGATCTTTCTTTCAACATTTGCCCTGGAGAAGAGATACACAGATATCGTAATGGCAGGGACAGGCTGGGGCAGGTGATCCTGAAGGGCAGCACACTTACAGAATGCAGAAAGAGACTTCAGGAAGTTTTATCAAAAATACACATTGAATTTATGGAATAATTATGGGAAAATAGCATGAAAGAGAATGGAAAGCAAAAGACAGCAGGACTTTTTCTGGTTCTGCATGTAAGCCTTCTGATGAGTTCTTTAAGCGGTGTATGTTCCAAAATGGCAGCCAATCAGAAAAGTTTGATCGGCTTTGCTTTATGGTATGGAGGCGTTCTTCTGATCATGGCTTTGTATGCCCTGATTTGGCAGCAGATCCTGAAGCATCTGCCATTGACGGTGGCTTATGCTAATAAGCCGGTAAGCTTGATCTGGGGGATGATCTGGGGTACCTTTATTTTTGGTGAGAAGATCACCTGGAATATGATCCTTGGGGCACTGATCATTTTTGGAGGAATTTACCTGGTGGTGACTGCTGATGAATGAACTGCAGATTTATATATGTATTCTGATCGTATCTGTATTTGTGGCATCCCTTTCCCAGATATTGCTGAAGATATCTGCCAATAAGACATACAGGGACAGACTTCACGAATATCTGAATCCTTATGTGATCACAGGATACGGACTTTTGTTCCTGTCAACACTTCTTACAATGGTGGCATTAAAGAAAGTACCCCTTTCTCTGTCGCCTGTGATTGAGTCCAGCAGCTATATATTTGTGTCCTTGATGGGATATCTGGTGTTGAAGGAACGGTTTACCAAGAGAAAACTTCTGGGACTGCTGGTGATCCTTGTGGGGATCCTGGTATTCTCATTATAAAAGGAGAAAAAATGCTTTTATCAATTGTGATCCCCTGCTACAGATCTGCCCATACCATTGAGAAGGTGGTGGAGATGAGCATGGAGGTGATTCGGACGATCCCCGGACTGGACTGTGAATTTATCCTGGTGAATGATTGTTCCCCGGATGATACCTTTGAAGTTATCCGCAGGTTGGGCATCAAATATCCGAATGTAAAGGGAATTAATTTGGCCAAGAATTTTGGTCAGCATAATGCCATCATGGCAGGACTTCATGAGGCAAAAGGGGATTATATCATGGGAATGGATGATGATATGCAGACCCACCCGTCGCAGATCCCTGCCTTTATTAAGGCGATGGAAGAGGGCTATGATGTAGTCTTTGGAATATATAAGAAAAGAAAATTCAGTTTCATGAAGAATCTGACCAGCAAGATTGCTTCATTTATTGTATGGCATATGGTAGAACGGCCTAAGGGACTGGAGGCTAGCAATTACTGGTGCTGCCGCAGGTATGTGCGGGATGAGATCGTGAAGTATGAAGGTTACAATCTTTACCTGCAGATCCTGTTTTATCGTACTACTTCTAATATTGCTAATATTGAGATCCAGCATTTTTCAAGAGAAGAAGGAAGCTCCAATTATAATTTTAAAAAGGCGTTCCGCTTGTTTATGTCTTTCCTGAATTATACGGTGATCCCTCTTCGGGCAGCAGAGGTGATGGGAGTTCTGTTTTCCCTTACCGGATTTATACTGGCAGTGGCTGTGCTGATCCAGAAGCTGTCCAATCCTGATGTGGCTATGGGCTGGTCTTCCCTGATGTGTGCCATGCTGATCTTCTTCGGTATTACATTTCTGATGCTTGGAGTTATGGGAGAATATATCGGTAAGATGATTCTGAACCAGAATAAAACTCCTCAGTATGTAATACGGGAAACAGTAAATGTTCAGAAGGCAGATGCTCAGAAGATAAGTGTTCAGAAGTCAGATGCTCAGGAACCGGCAGAAATTATACAGAAAAAAGGACATGGAAAAGCTGATGATTGATTTTAACAGGCCTGCCTATACAGGCAAAGAAATGGAATATATTCAGGATGCTGTACAAAGAGGCATGCTGTGCGGTGACGGGGAATATACCAAACGGTGCTCCAGATGGATGGAGGAAAGGTTTCATACAGCACATGTAATGCTTACCACTTCCTGTACCCATGCACTGGAGATGGCTGCTTATCTGTCTGATATACAGCCCGGGGATGAGGTGATCATGCCTGCATATACCTTTGTGTCTACAGCAGATGCGTTTGTACTTCGTGGCGCCAGGATCGTATTTGTGGATATCCGTCCGGATACCATGAACATTGATGAGGATTTGATCGAGCCGGCCATCACAGAGAAGACCAAGGCAATCGTAGTGGTCCATTATGCAGGAGTGTCCTGTGAGATGGATAAGATTCTTCAGATCGCACACAAATATGGACTGAAGGTAGTAGAGGATGCTGCCCAGGGCGTAAATGCCTATTATAAGGGCAAGGCACTGGGAACTATTGGTGATTTTGGCTGCTATAGCTTCCATGAAACAAAGAATTATACCATGGGAGAGGGCGGCGCTATTTTATTTGATAAAGACGAGTATCAGGAAAAAGCAGAGATCCTCAGGGAAAAGGGAACTGACAGAAGTAAGTTTTTCAGAGGCCAGGTGGACAAATACCGGTGGATGGATTATGGTTCCTCCTATCTTCCAAGTGAACTGAATGCAGCCTATCTTTACGCACAGCTGGAGGTTTGTGACCAGATCCAGGATAAAAGGATGGAAATCTGGAATTATTATCATCGAGAGCTGGAAGCTCTTGAGAAAGAAGGCAAGATTACACGGCCTGTGATACCGGAAGGATGTATCCATAATGCTCATATGTACTATTTGAAAGTGCGGGATATGGAAGTTCGTACTAAGCTGATCCATTATCTTCGGGAAAAAGGTATCTGCAGTGTATTTCATTATATTCCTCTGCATACAGCACCGGCAGGACAGAAGTTTGGCCGTTTTGCAGGAGAGGACCGATATACTACAAAGGAAAGCGAGAAACTGTTAAGGCTGCCTATGTTCTACAACCTGGACATGAAGGATGTGGAGTATGTTACAGAGCAGCTGAAGTCCTTTAAGGAGTATTAAGCAAGTTGGATTTGTGACCAAAATATAGAAAATGGAAAGCCAAAAAAGGCAGAAAGGAAATTAAAATGGGAAAGATCAAAGTGACACCATGTGGAGATATTGAAGGATTGAAAGTAATCGAGCCAACTGTTTTTGGAGATGCCCGTGGTTATTTTATGGAAACCTACAATTACAATGATTTCAAGGAAGCAGGGATTGATGTGGAGTTTGTGCAGGACAATCAGTCCAGTTCCCACTACGGAGTATTAAGAGGTCTTCATTTCCAGATCAATTATCCTCAGGATAAGCTGGTTCGTGTGGTAAACGGTGAAGTGTTTGATGTGGCAGTAGATTTACGAGAAGGCTCCAAAACCTACGGCAAATGGTTTGGTGTTGTGCTTTCAGCAGAAAATAAAAAACAGTTCTTTATTCCAAAGGGATTTGCTCATGGATTTCTGGTACTTTCCGAAAGTGCAGAGTTCACCTACAAATGTTCTGACTTCTATCATCCGGGAGACGAAGGCGGCCTGATCTGGAATGATCCGGATATTGGAGTAGAATGGCCGATCCCTGAAGGTATGGAGCTTACTTTCTCTGACAAAGACCAGAAATGGGGGAGCTTTAAGGAGTTCCATAGATAGGAGAGAATGAATGCTTAAGACGATATTTTCCCTGCCGGCGGATGTATACAAAAACCGCCGGCTGGTTATGAAACTGGCTAAAAATGATTTTAAGACCAGATACGCAGGTTCCTATTTTGGAACCTTCTGGGCATTTGTGCAGCCCATTGTTACCATTATGGTGTACTGGTTTGTATTTTCTGTTGGCTTCCGCCAGAATACAGATGGGATCGGGATTCCTTTTGTACTGTATCTGGTAGCTGGGATTGTTCCCTGGTTCTTTTTCCAGGATGCCCTAGTAGGCGGGACCAACGCTCTTCTTGAATATAATTACCTTGTAAAAAAAGTCGTTTTTAACATCAGTGTGCTTCCTGTTGTGAAGATCATTTCCGCACTGTTTGTACACGGCTTTTTCGTGGTCTTTACAATTATTTTGTATGCCTTCTATGGAAGATTTCCGGACTGGTATTATCTGCAGATCCTGTATTACAGTATTTGTGTATTTATATTGTCCTTAAGCCTGGTTTACATTAGCTGTGCAGTGGTGGTATTTTTCCGTGACCTGACCCAGATCATCAACATCGGCCTGCAGGTAGGCGTATGGCTTACACCCATTATGTGGGTGGCAGATACAGCTTTGAAGGACCATCCGCTGATCCAGAAGATCCTTCAGCTGAACCCTATGTACTATATTGTTTCCGGTTACAGGGATGCATTTGTTGTAAAACGGTGGTTTTTTGAAAGACCATTATGGACCTTATATTTCTGGCTCTTTACCCTGGTTTGTTTCTGCTTCGGAAACTGGGTATTTAAAAGACTGCGGATCCATTTCGCAGACGTACTATAGAAAGGAATCAACCTGTTTTGAGTGATAAAAATGTGATTTCAGTCCAGCATTTATCAAAAATGTATAAGCTGTATGACAAGCCCTCTGACCGTCTGAAAGAGTCTCTTGGCTTGTCCAGAAAGAAAAAATACAGGGAGCATTATGCCCTTCATGATGTGAATTTTAATATTCACGAAGGAGAATGTGTAGGGATCATCGGAGTGAACGGTTCCGGGAAGTCCACGATCCTTAAGATCATCACAGGAGTGCTGGCACCTACCACAGGGGAAGTGAAGGTCAATGGACGTATTTCTGCCCTTCTGGAGCTGGGAGCCGGTTTTAATATGGAATATTCCGGGCTTGAGAATGTGTATCTGAACGGTACCATGATCGGCTTTTCTGAGGAAGAGATCGACGCAAAGCTGGATGATATCCTTGCTTTTGCAGATATCGGAGATTATATCCATCAGCCGGTGAAAACCTATTCCAGCGGTATGTTTGTACGTCTTGCCTTTGCAGTTGCCATCAATATCGATCCTGAGATCCTGATTGTAGATGAGGCACTGTCTGTTGGTGATGTATTTTTCCAGGCAAAATGCTATCATAAATTTGAAGAGTTTAAGAAACAGGGAAAAACCATTCTTTTCGTTACCCATGACTTAAGCAGCGTGTCCAAATATTGTGACCGTGTGATCCTTCTTAACAAAGGTGTTAAGCTGGATGAAGGCTCACCAAAGGAAATGGTGGATCTGTACAAGCAGCTGCTGGTAGGACAGGAGCCTGTGAAACAAAAAACAGATGGGGGCGAGGACCTTGCAAAAGCAGCCGTAGCGTCCATCAGCCATGAACATTTTCTGCCAAATCCTAATACTCTGGAGTATGGGGACAAGCAGGCGGAGATCGTGGATTTTGCAATTAAGGATGACAAGGGGATGTTCACCAATACCATAGAAAAGGGAAGCACCTTCCAGATCCTTATGAAGGTTCGATTTAATGAGCAGATCCAGGAGCCGATCATGGCTTATACCTTTAAGAATATTAGGGGAACAGAGCTGACAGGCACCAACACCCTTTTTGAGAAAGCAGAAGTGCCGGAGCCTGCTCCTGGAGGATGCTGCACAGTTACCTTTACACAGAAAATGGATCTGCAGGGTGGGGAATATCTTCTGTCCTTTGGCTGTACCGGCTATAAGGACGGGGAATTCAAGGTGTTCCACAGATTGTATGATGCGTGCAATATTACTGTTATTTCTGCCAAGAATACGGTAGGCTTTTTTGATATGAATTCGACTGTAACGGTTCAGGAGGATGATATATGAGGAAGATCGGTAATGTGATCCTGGATGATACCTGCTATCAGGGCAGGGATTTATATACAGATGGTGCTATTGAGGATGAAATGCTGGAGATCGCCAGAAATGTAAGCCCAGACAGATTTAATAAGGTGATCGGGGAAAAGAAAAGCTGGCCCATTCTCTATCATTTTTCACATATCAGAGAGAATATCCTTAGCTGGATGCCTTTTACAGGCAAGGAAAAGGTGCTGGAGATCGGTTCCGGATGCGGTGCTGTTACAGGTGCCCTTCTTGGCGGAGCAGGTGAAGTGACTTGTATCGATCTGTCCATGAAGCGCAGTGAGATCAATGCGTGGAGACACAGAGACAGTGAGAAGCTGAAGATTCTTGTGGGAAATTTTCAGGATGTGGAGAAGAAACTGACAGAGAAATACGATTATATTACTTTGATCGGTGTATTTGAATATGGAGAGGCCTATATCCAGAGCCAGGATCCTTATGTGGATTTCCTGAAGATTATCCGAAAGCATCTGAAGCCAGATGGGAAGATCGTGATCGCCATTGAGAACCGTTTTGGTTTGAAGTACTGGGCTGGATGTACAGAAGACCATTTTGGTACTTTATTTGAAGGAATCCAGGGGTATCCATCCACAAAGGGCGTAAAGACCTTTACTGTAAAAGAACTGAAAAAGATCTTCCAGGAAGCAGGCGGCTTTGAAAGTACCTGGTATTATCCATTCCCGGATTATAAATTCCCTATGACCATTTATTCAGACAGAAGACTGCCAAGGCGTGGGGAACTGAATCGTACAGAATATAATTTTGACAGGCTGCGTATGGAACTTTTTCAGGAATCAGCAGTGTATGATTCCATTTTGGATAATGATCTGTATCCTCAGTTTGCCAATTCCTTCCTGGTAGTGATCGGGCAGGATAAATTTGAAACAGAGACAGCCTATATCAAGTATTCCAATGAAAGAGATCCAAGATTTAATATCCTTACCCAGATCTGCCAGAAACCAGATGGCAGCCGTTATGTACAGAAGCTTCCGACTGGGTCAAAAGCAGAAGCTCATGTAAGTAATATTTATGATAAAGGACAGGCTTTAGCCCCACTTTTTGAAAAAGAAAAGCTTTATGTCAACTCCTGCGAAAAAGTATCATATGGGGTAAAACTGGAATATCTGGAAGGAATTTCCCTGGAGGAGAAACTGGATACACTTCTAAAAGAAGGACAGTTAGATGAGGCAGAAAGCCTTTTATTTACTTATCTTCATAAGGCAGAACGGCTTTACGGCAGCCAGGATTTTAAGAAATCACCGGAGTTTATACAGGTGTTTGGCCAGGCTGGGCTTCCAGAAGGCTTAAAGGGCGGCAGGCTTGCAGATATTGATCTGGTTCCGGCCAATATCCTTCTTGGAAAAGGCAAGGACTGGGTGCTGGATTACGAGTGGACCTTTGATTTTTGCGTGCCTGCACACTTTATTATGTATCGTATGCTTCATTATTATCTGGAAAGTGACGGAAAGCGTCATGTGCTGAAAAACAGAGACCTTTATGAAAAGGCTGGGATCAGCCGGGAAGAACAGGAAATATATGCGAAGATGGAGCAGCATTTCCAGAAATACATGGTCGGAAAGCATATCCCTATGCTGTCTCTGTATGATGAGATTTCTCCAGGCAAGCTGGATGTGAAGGAATATTATGACAGGATCCGGGGCTGTGGAGATGAGAGAAAGCTTCAGGTATTTTTCGACAGGGGACAGGATTTTCAGGAAAGAGACTCTTTTAAGTATCCTATGACCAGGAGAGGGCTATGTATTGATATCCCTGTACCTGCAGGCACAAGACGGATGCGTCTTGATCCTGGTGAAGTGCCGGGAGGTTTTAAAATCTGCAGGATCCGGTGGAGAGATCTGGGAAAGGCAGCCTTCCATACCAATGGGTTTGCACTTGGTGATCACTGCTACTATTTCGGCGGCGGAGATCCGCAGATCATTTTGGAAAATGTGCCAAGGGAAGCAGAGATCCTCACCCTGGAGCTGGAGGCCTTAAAGGAACAAGAAGCAGTAAAGGAATTCTGGAGCAGATTTGCACGGGAAGAAAATGAAAAAAATGCTCAGATCCAGGATCTGAAGGCTCAGCTGAAGCAAAAAGAAGCCCAGATCCATGAAATGGAAAATACAAAGGCATGGAAGTTATACAGAAAGCTGAAGCCGGAAGGAAAAGGGGCTTCATCAAAGAAGCAGGAGTAACCGGATGGAACAGTTAGTGTGGAGTGTAGATGACCGTAAATACCAGGAGAAGAATGAAAAATCCCTGATTCTGGAAGGGTGGGCCTTTCAAAGGGACTGCCAGCCCTTACGTTTCCTTCTTACAGATCCGGCAGGGGAGCAGCTCCCGATGGAGGAGCCGGTGCGCTTTGCCAGACCGGATGTGGAAGCCGGATATCCGGAGACATCAGGGACAAAGCAATGCGGTTTTACAATAAGGATCCCCAATGCAGAAGCGCTTGTAAAGAAGCATGAAAAGCTGAGGCTTGTGGTCACAGATGGAAAAGAAAAAGCCATTTTGTGGGAAACAGATTCACAGCAGCTTTATGATTTTTGTAAGGATCAGATGATGGAGGTACACATAGACCGACAGGAGGTGCTGTACCGTACCATGATCGCTGCAGAAGGCTGGGTACTTTGCCAGAAAGGTACTGACCGGATCCTGCTTCAGGACGGTAAGGGGAATCCGGTACCCTTGAAGCTGAGCCGTGGACGCAGGCCGGATGTGGTGGAAAGTCTGGCGCTTGGCACAGAATATAAAGAAAAAGAACTGGGATTTCAGATCAGCGGCAAACTGGCAGATGTGGCCGGAGGCAGGCTGGTGTTGGTTTTCATTGGGAATACAGGCAGGGAAGAGATCCGAAAACAAGTGGAAATCGACCTGAAAAAGCTTCAGGCGGAAAATTCACCTGCCGGCAGGCGTAAAAAGGTGCTGGCCTGGGAAAATCGGAAAGAGAATCTGGAATGCCTGCGAAAGAAGGGAATCCGTGGATTTTTGAAATATGTGGATGCAAAAGCCGGAATCGTGACCGGAGACTATGAGCAGTGGCTGATGCGTCACAAAGCCGGGAGAAAAGAGCTGATGGCCCAGCGGAAAACCCATTTTCCTTATGAACCTAAGATCAGTATTGTGATCCCTCTTTATAATACACCATTACCTTATCTGAAGGAGGCGGTGGATTCTATCGTAAAGCAAACCTACAAGAACTGGCAGCTTTGCCTGGCGGACGGAAGTACAGGAGATGAGCTTACCAGTTATATTCATAAGCATTATGGCAGGAATCCAAGAATCTGCTATAAAAAACTGGAAAAGAACGGCGGTATTTCAGAGAATACTAATGCGGCAGTAAAAATGGCTAAAGGGGATTATATCCTTCTTGCAGACCATGACGATGTGGTAGCACCGGATGCACTTTTTCATATTGTAAAGGCCATCAATGAAAGTATTCAAAAAGGTGATCGTCCGGCAGATGCACTGTACACTGATGAAGATAAGATCAGTATGGATGGTGCCCATTATTTTGAACCAAATTTTAAGCCGGATTACAATCTTTTCCGTTTAAGGGAGAATAATTATATTTGTCACATTTTTGTGGTAAAGAAAGAATTGTTAAAGCAGGTTGGACTTTTTTCATCAGATTATGATGGAGCACAGGATTATGACCTGATCTTGCGGTGCTGCGAAAAGGCGGAAAACATAGTGCACATTCCAAGGGTACTGTATCATTGGAGGTGTCATATGGAGTCTACAGCAGCAGATCCTGCAAGTAAGGTTTATGCCTATGAAGCAGGGAAAAGAGCACTGGAAGCACATTACAAAAGAATGGGGATCCAGGCAGAAGTGGAGATGACAAAGAGGCCAGGCTGGTACAGAAGCCAGGTGAAGATAAAGGGACAGCCCTTGATCTCCATTATCATACCAAATAAAGATCATGTAAAGGATCTGGAACTGTGTCTTTCTTCTATTGATAAGAAAAGTACCTACCGAAATTTTGAAGTACTGGTTGTGGAAAATAACAGCAACCATCCGGAAACCTTTGAATATTATGAGAAAATGACCCGAAAGTATTCTTTTGTAAGGCTTCTCACATGGAAAGAAGGTTTTAATTTTTCTGCTATCAATAATTTTGCAGCAGCCCTGGCGAATGGGGAATATTTCCTATTTCTGAACAACGACGTGGAGGTGCTTACTCCCAACTGGATCCAGGAAATGCTGATGCTTTGTCAGCAGAAGGACGTAGGCGCGGCAGGGGCAAAGCTGTTTTACCCAGATGATACCATCCAGCATGCAGGTGTGGTGATCGGCCTGGGAGGCATTGCAGGACATATTTTCTGCAGGGCGTCCGGCAGTGCAGATGGCTATATGGGACGATTGGTAAGCGTACAGGAATACAGCGCAGTGACAGCTGCCTGTATGCTGGTTAAGAAAGAGGATTTTCTGCTGGTAGATGGTTTTGATCCGGAATTTGTAGTTGCATTTAATGATATTGATTTCTGCATGAAGCTTGGACAGCATAAGAAAAAGGTAGTATTTACGCCTTACGCACAGCTGTATCATTACGAGTCTAAGTCCAGAGGCATGGAGGATACACCGGAGAAGCAGCTTCGCTTTAAGAAAGAAACCCTGCTTTTTGAGAAAAAATGGGGAAAAGAGCTGGCCAAAGGAGATCCTTATTATAGCCCGAATTTATCAGTGACAGAAGGAGACTGTTCCTTAAGAGAGGTTTAAAATGTATAAGGAAATATTTGAGGTAACGAAAGAACGGTTCCATTTACAGGATCCTACACGGTATGTTCTGCAGGGAACCTGGCCCAAAGAAGGAAAAATGCTGGCTTTTCTGGATAACAGCCAGTTAAAGGCAGATATCCAGAAGCTGGAGATCGTTAGCGCCATGGAGCGCTTCAAGGATCCAGACAGGATCCGGGGAGAACGGATCACAGCAACGATACAGCTTCCACAGGATCTGAAGGGCTACCATAAGCTGAAGATCTATGCAGACACACCAGATAAAAAGGAATTGTGGTTTTCCATTCCGGTGAAGGATCTGGAGAAAAAAAGAGGAAAGCCACAGTATTATATGGAAGAGGAAAAGGTGCAGGCAGGCTGTGTCCGTTTAAGGGGCTGGACCATTGCTGACGGACCGGTTTCGGTCCATATTTTTGATGAAAACAAAAAGCCTGTCCAGGCAGATATCCAAAGGACTGCACGGGTGGATGTGGAACAGCTTTATGAGGAAGCAAAGGATCCTGGAAAAACAGGGTTTTTTGCAGAAATAACCGGTTTTTCCGGTAAAGTAATGTATCTGGTTTTTGAGTGTAAAGGCAAAAAGTCAGTTTATGTAGTGCATCTGCAAAAACCGGTGATCCTGGCAAATAAGGTGGAAAAATATGCGAAAAAGGGCATGAAATATTTGAAATATCAAGGCCCTGCTGCGTTATGGAATAAGACAGTATCTAAGGTGAAAACTGTTTCCACCAGGGAAATCCCTTATTCTAAATGGATCGAGAGGCATCTTCCCACAAAGGGAGAACTGGAAAAGGAGCGACGGACAAAATTTGATTTCCAGCCAATGATCTCTATTGTGGTTCCTGCTTACAAAACACCGGAAAAATATCTGCGCAGACTGGCAGAATGTGTAAAAGAGCAGACATATCCTAACTGGCAGCTTTGTATCTCTGATGGAAGCGGGGCAGATTCCCCTATCAGGAAGCTGCTGCAGGAGCTGGCAGCCCAGGATGAAAGGATCAAGGTCGTTTTCAGTGAAAAGCCCTTGCAGATTTCTGAAAATACCAATCAGGCGCTGGCAGTTGCACAAGGAGATTTCATTGCTTTTGCAGACCATGATGACGAATTGACTCCTCATGCGTTGTTTTCCTGTGTAAAGGCGTTAAATGAACATCCGGGAATACGGGTGCTTTATTCTGACGAAGATAAAATGTCCATGGATGGGCACAAATTTTTTCAGCCTCATTTTAAGCCGGATTATAACCCGGATCTTCTTTGTACAGTCAATTACATCTGCCATTTATTTGTGGTGAAGCGTGAGCTGCTGGATCAGGTTGGTATGCTTCGCAGTGCTTATGACGGGGCACAGGACTACGATTTTGTATTCCGGTGTGTGGAGGCAGTGAAGGACCAGGAGATTTATCATATCCCTAAGATTCTGTATCACTGGAGATGCCATGAGGACTCTACAGCAGAGAATCCGGAAAGCAAAGGCTATGCTTTTGAAGCCGGGAAGAGGGCCATTGAAGCTCATTATGAACGTATCGGCATTTCGGCACAGGTATTTCCCGGAGAATTTCCTGGACTTTACCGTACCAGGTTCCTTCGGGACAGGGATCCGTTGATCTCTATCATCATTCCTAATAAAGATCATATTGATGATCTGAAACGGTGTATGAATGCCATTGACAGTAAATCTACTTATAAGAACTATGAGTATGTGATTGTTGAAAACAACAGTACAGATCCGGCTACCTTCCAGTACTATAAAGATCTGGAAAAGGAAAATCCAAAGGCTCGTGTGGTGTACTGGGATGGTCCATTTAATTTCTCAGCGATCAATAACTTTGGGGCAAAGTATGCAAGAGGAGAATATTTCCTGCTTCTGAATAATGATACGGAGATCATTAACCCGGATTGTCTGGAAGAATTGCTTGGCTATTGTATGCGTTCGGATGTAGGTGGTGTAGGCGCAAGACTTTACTATGAGGACGATACCATCCAGCATGCAGGAGTGGTGATCGGCTTTGGCGGGATTGCAGGACACTGCTTTGTGATGCAGCCAAGAGGGACTACAGGCTATTGCCACAGGATCATCTGTGCCCAGGATTACAGTGCTGTTACAGCAGCCTGTATGATGGTAAAAAAAGAAGCCTTTGAAAAGGTGGGCGGTTTAAGCGAAGATCTGGCAGTTGCATTTAATGATATTGATTTCTGCCTGAAACTGCGGAAGGCCGGTTATCTGATCGTATACAATCCTTATGCAGAGCTGTATCATTATGAGTCAAAATCAAGAGGCCTTGAGGACACACCTGAAAAGGTGGCCAGATTTAACAGGGAAATGGCTGTGTTTGAGAAAAAATGGCCGGAGATCCTTCGTGACGGAGATCCCTACTACAATCCAAATCTTACTTTAAAGAGCCAGGATTTTTCCCTGAAGAGGATTTAAATGATATGAAAAAACTTATAAATAAAATAAGCCGGGAGCAGAAGACAAGACTTCTGCTCCTGCTGGTATTGTTTGTCAGCGGCCTGATCGTTTACAGAAATTACATTTTCGGAAATGAGTTGCTGGTGTTCAGCGATGTAGGGGGAGATACCCTGGAGCAGTATACCATGCATTATGCAACCATAGTCAATCATCTTCGTGAAGGAAATTTTTCTCTGTGGGATTTTAACAATGGCTTTGGAATCAGTATGTTTAACCTGAATCTGTTTGACCCGTCCCTGATGGTGCTGTATGCCCTGGGAGTGATCCTTGGACCTGCACACATGCTGTTTTTCCTGGTATGGATACAGATCGGAAGGATTCTGGCAGCAGGCTGGGTTTTTTACTGGTTCCTGTCAGAATTTTCCTTTAGCAGGCAGAGCAAATTTATATTCAGCTTTGCCTATGGACTTAGTGGTTATCTTCTTGTTTGGGGACAGCATTACCAGTTTGGAATGGTAACGGTGTATTTTCCACTATTACTTTTATTCTGCGAGAAATTTTTAAGAAAAGAGAAAAAATGGAAGCTGTTTCCGATAATGGTATTTTTTTGTGGGATCTATAGTGTGTATTTCACATATATGTGCTTGGCGGGAACCGGACTGTATCTTCTGTTCCGGGTAATCTCACTGAATGGGCTTACCATCCGGCAGAGGATGGGGAAATTTGCAGGCGGCTGTCTGCTTATGCTGTTGGGACTTGGGATGAGCTTTGCAGTTTTTCTTCCTATGGCATCCATTCTTTTAAATGTAACATCCAGAGTGGAGCAGAAGAGGACCCTGGCAGATCTTTTAAAAAGGTGTTTTACCCTGAATAAGCAGGAATATTATGAAACCCTTCTGCTTCGTCCTTTTTCCACGAATTTCCAGAATCTGCAGGAACTGGGAGACAAGAAATACTATGGCTTCTGGAATTATTATGAGGATCCGGTGCTGTTTGTTTCTGTTCTGGCAGTTTTCCTGGTAGTGCAGTTTCTGCTTTTGTTCTGGAAAAGCAATGAGACAAAGCGTACCAGAAGGACTGCTTATGGTGCAGCCTTGTTTATGTTGCTTCTGATGATCTTTCCTGTAGGCGGTTATGCCTTTAATGCTTTTGCTACGGTTACATACAGATATACTTTCCTGCTGCTCCCTATGATTCTTCTGGCAGCAGCCTGGACCTGGGATTATCTGAAAAAGGGCGGCAGAGCCAGCATTATAGGTGTGGTTCTGGTTTGTATCTTTATGTATAAAGCCTGCAGGATGGGCTATGAGGACAGTCTTTTTGCTGAATACAGACAGAACGCAGTGATCACGGCTGTAACCGGAACAGTAATGGCAGTTGTACTTTTGCTGGTGAACCGGTTGAAAGTAAAAGGGGAGCAGGTGCTTTTTAGCCTTTTGGCACTGGCTATGGCTGCGAATGTGATCTGTGAGGGAACTGTTGGCTATGAAGACAGAATGTCCCTGAAAAAAGAGGATACACCGGCAGAAACAGTGGTGCAGGTAACGGATGATTATCTTGAGAAGATCGTTGAGGATCCGTCCGAGCAGCAGGCAAGAGATTTTATTGACAAGCCCCAGGCATATTTCCGGGAGCTTTACAGTCAGGACATCCAGGACATTCTGGGATTTTTAAGGGAAACAGACAAAAGCTTTTACCGGGTGGAAAAGGACTTTTCGTCTGCGACGATTTCCATGGATTCCCTGGCTCAGGGGTACAGAGGGGTCAGCACCTATAATTCTGTAATGAACAGCAATGTAAAGGATTTTGTAAACACCTGTATCCCAAGCTTTTATTATGCAGACCGGAACAGGTATACCTTTTGGGATAATGCTATGAACAACTGGTTTGCAGCCTTTACAGGGGTAAGATACCTGATCTCCAAGAATAGCAGCCTGGATAGCAGCAAATATACGCTGATCCGTCAGTTTGGCAGTATGTATCTGTATCAAAATGTACGGGAAAGCGATGTGGCAAGGTTTTATGATGAAACGGTATCAGAAAGCAGCCTGCGGGAAGCGGATAAAAAGATCCGGAAGAAGTTTTTAAGTAATGCCATTGTGCTGGAGGATGGAGAAGACAGGGAAAGTGCGGCAGGCCTTGGAAAATCCCAGGCAAAGAAGGAATCAAAGGTTGTGCTGGATGCCCCTCAGAAGGACACACTGGTAACAGGCAGTATCCAAGCGGCTTCAGATGGATATGTACTTTTTATGATTCCTTATGAGGATGGATGGAGCCTTAAGATCGATGGAGAAGACACAAAGCTGCAGAAAGGGGACTTAGGCTTCCTTGCATGTAAAGTAAAAGAAGGAAATCATGCCCTTACCCTTACTTATCATGCACCATTGCTGAAAGAAGGAATCCTGCTAAGTCTGGCATTCTGGATTATCTATCTTATGTTTACTGTATATACATTTTTTGTTCATAGAAAAGACACAATTATATGATAACTATTAGATATCCGAATTGAATATGTATAAAGTTGTAGCGCATAGGTAGCATCATTTCATGATGCGTAAAAGAGAATCCGGTGTGAATCCGGAACGATGCCGTCACTGTGTAAGGGAGCTGCTTCAGAGCCCACTGGGAGACCGGGAAGGGGAAGCAGTGTAGAACGAAGTCAGGAGAACTGCCTTTGCGTGGGATTGTGGATCTGCGGGACACAGAACCAGTATTCTCATAACATTATATGATCATATAGTTTACTGTCGGTATACTTCTGCGAAGAGGGAGAAGCATCTGACAAAAGGAACGAATGTGTTGATGAGAAGCATTGCGGTCGCAGAAATGTGACCGCTGTTTTTATGCATAGTTCGTCCGGAAATACGAAAAAAAGAGGAAAAAATAATGAAGCGCAAAACAATTATGGCACTGATCCTGTCTGTATCTATGGCAGCAAGCATGACATGTGCAGCAACAGCAGCATTTGCAGAGACAGAAGACGCAGCAGAGGCAACAGACGACACAGAAGCAGCAGACGACGCAGAAGCAACAGACGACGCAGAAGCAGCAGACGATGCAGAGGAAACAGATGATGCATCTGCTGAGGACGCAGACCAGGAGGCAGCAGATAAAGTGGCAGCTCTTATTGATGCGATCTACGTACAGGAGAGAACAGACGATACAGATGCACAGTGCACAGAAGCAAAAGAAGCATGGGATGCACTGACAGATGCACAGAAGGAACTGGTAGAGGGAGAAGAGGCAAGCCCTGAGTATTTCGGAAGAGATACAGGAGACGCTTCCAAGGATGATCCGAGAAACCAGGATGAGATCGGTGAGAATGAGCTTCTGGTTGTAAGCTTTGGTACTTCTTTTAATGATAGCCGTGCACAGGATATCAAGGGTATCGAGGATGCACTTCAGGAAGCATATCCGGACTGGTCTGTAAGAAGGGCATTTACAGCTCAGATCATCATCAACCATGTACAGGCAAGAGATGATGAGCATATCGATAATATGCAGCAGGCACTTGACCGTGCAGTTGCAAACGGAGTTAAGAATCTGGTTGTACAGCCTACACACCTGATGCATGGCGCAGAGTATGATGAGATGACAGCTGCTATTGAGGAATATAAAGACAAATTCGAGTCTGTAGCTATTGCAGAGCCAATGCTGGGTGAGGTTGGAGAAGATGCTACAGTGATCAATGAGGATAAAGAAGCTGTAGCAAAAGCTATCACAGATGAGGCTGTAAAGACTGCAGATTATGACAGCATGGAAGCTGCTGCTGAAGATGGTACAGCTTTCGTATTTATGGGTCATGGAACATCCCATACAGCAAATGTTACTTACGACCAGATGCAGACACAGATGGAGAACCTTGGATTTACAAACGCATTCATCGGTACTGTAGAGGGTGAGCCGGAAGACACAGCATGCGATGCTGTAATCGCTAAAGTAAAAGATGCTGGTTTCAAGAAAGTGATTCTTCGTCCGCTGATGGTTGTTGCAGGTGATCATGCAAACAATGATATGGCTGGAGATGACGACGATTCCTGGAAGAGCATGTTTGAGGCATCCGGAGAATTTGACAGCGTAGACTGCCAGATCGAAGGACTTGGAAGAATCGATGCAGTAGAACAGCTGTATGTAGAGCATACAAAAGCAGCTATCGACAGCTTAGCAAAATAAACGGACATGTGGCCATTTGACCACATCATCATAAAGGAGAAAAGAAAGTTATGAAGCGTTCATTAGCCATTTTAGTATCAGCATTAAGTATTTCTGCTATGACAGTTCCTATGACACTGCCGGTATGGGCAGAGGCAGCAGACACCAAAGAAGAAGCATCCGATACACAGGATCTGGAGGATGGAGTTTACATTGTTGACTTTAATACAGACAGCAGCATGTTCCACACAAATGAGGCATGCGAGGGCAAAGGCCAGCTTACTGTAGAAGACGGCAAAATGACCCTTCATATCTCTCTTGTATCCAAGAACATTGTGAATCTTTTCCCAGGGCTTGCTGAGGATGCACAGAAGGATGACGCAGAGCTGCTTCAGCCTACCACAGATACGGTTACCTATAAGGATGGTTTATCAGATGAAGTGTATGGCTTTGATGTTCCTGTAGAGGCTCTTGATCAGGATTTTGACCTTGCTATTATCGGTACTAAGGGCAAATGGTATGATCATACAGTAAGCGTAAGCAATCCGGAGGAGATGAATGACGATAACAAGCTTCCTGTAGAAGTTGCTGAAGATGAGGCAGAAGATACCGAGAATGCAGCTGAAGATACCGAGGATGCAGAATAATCATTAAGCAGATATATCCACCATATATGAAAGCCAGCCGATCGCGTTTCGGCTGGCTTTTATCTCTGTCGAGAAGACTCCCACCTCTTTCAGGTGGTGAGTAACAGCTCGATTTGAATATGGTGGATATATTTGCTTTATTATGCATCCTTTATTGATTAAACAGGCGCAGGGGATTTACACTTTTGCACCTTGATATCAGGACTTGATGATCTTGATCATTTTGATAAACAACAGAAGAAGGATCAGGAATGCCACGCCTCCGATCACTGCATAAGGCACGTAGGAGGTGGACTGGGAATAGGCCTTTGCGGCTTCCATATTCGCCTGTCCGTTGGTATAAAGAGAGGTGTCCTGTTCCTGTTCCGGCTCCATTACAGCAGTACCAACCTGAACGCCGCTGTAGAAGTAAGTGCGGTTCACCTGGTCGCCTGCCGGTGTATCCTGAACAGTCAGGCTGTCCTCTGAGGCACCGGCAGGTACGATCACCTGTCCTCCGGACATCAGGGAAAAATCATCCTGACCTAAGGTAAGAAGCTGGAAATTGGAAAATCCGTAATCCAGAAGAGTGATGGCTTCATCATCTGTCTGGCCGGAGGCACCTTTTAAAATAACGCAGATCAATGTAACATCATTGCGCTGTGCACTGCATACAAGTGTGCTTTGGGAAGCTTCTGTAAATCCTTCCTTGCCGCCAAGACAGCCCTGGTAGTAAGCATCTGAACTGTTGTTGGTCATGGTGAACTTGCTGGTAAGTGACCTGGCTCCACCGGATACATTGGTCGCCGGAATGGTGTAGGTATTCGCACTGGCAATAGGAGAAAAGGAAGGATTCTCTGTAGCTGCCTTCATGATCAAGGCCATATCATGGGCTGTGGTATGCTGATTCTCATCAGGAAGCCCGGTAGGGTTGGTGAATACTGTGTTGGTACAGCCAAGCTGGGCAGCTCTGGTATTCATCATGGCAACAAAGTTTTCAACGGATCCGCCGACATGCTCTGCAACCTGAAGGGCAATATCGTTGGCAGAGGCAACCATGATGGCATACAGGCATTGTTCCATGGTAAAAACTTCATCCAGCTGTGCGGAAATATTGGCCCCTCCATCGGTAACACCGGAAACGCCGGTAGCAGTCATGGTCACTTCATCTGTAAGATTGCTGTTCTCTAAAGCAAGAAGACAGGTCATGATCTTGACGGTGCTCCCGGGATAAAGAACCTCATCCATATTCTTGGCGTACAGGGTAGTACCGGTGCTGTCTTCAAGGATCACAGCGGCTTCGGAAGTGATCTCAGGCCCTTGGGGCCATCCTGAAATCTGGTTGGTGGTGATACTTGAGGCAGCAGTATCTGTAGCAGCCTCTTCTGCAAAGGCAGGGCTTCCCAGGATCAGGGAAGCAGACAGCCCGGCAGAGAGCAGAAGGGAAAAAACAGTCCGTTTTCTGCTGGGGGATTTCTTTTGCTTTTTCATTGTATAGATTATCTCCTGTTATATTTTTATCTCAGTCGAGAAGACTCACACCTCTTTCAGGTGGTGAGTAACAGCTCGATTTGAATATTTGTCAGCTGTTTCAGACGATTACAGCTTAATATTTTTATCATAGCATATCTGTAATCAGAAATAGTATATCACATTTACTCCATTTCTTGCAAAAAATATAGTAGAATGTTAAAATGTACAGTAATAATAAAACAGAGGAAAGAAAATATGAGTAAACAAAAATCGTCAGGGATGAAGATCCAATGGGGACGTCTGCTGAAGAAGCTGTCTCCCTATACCATCCAGAAAGGGCTTCGCTATCTGAAGCATTATGGCCCCAGGGAATTCTGGATCCGTCTTCACGAACGGTTTGAGCCTGAGGAGGTTCCGTATGGACCCTGGTATGAAGCATATATTCCGGATGAGACCGTGCTGGAGAAGCAGAGAAAGCATACTTTTGCCTATGCACCTAAGATCAGTGTAGTAGTACCTGCTTACCGTACACCGTCTGTCTTTTTAAAACAGATGCTGGAGTCAGTCCTTGCACAGACTTATGCCAACTGGGAGCTTTGCATTGCTAACGGCAGCCCTGAGGACAAAGAGATGTGCCAGATCCTGGATGGATATCAGGCGCAGGATCCGAGGATCCGCTGGCAGCCATTGAAGGCCAACCTGGGGATCGCAGAAAATACAAATGCCGCTTTTGAAATGGCACAGGGCGACTATATCGGACTGATGGATCATGATGATCTGCTGGCTCCCAATGCTTTGTTTGAAGTGGTGCAGGCTCTCAATACAGATCCCAGACCAGAGGTTGTATATACAGACGAAGATAAGGTTACCATGGATCTGAAGGAGCATTTTCAGCCTCATCTGAAGCCGGATTTTAACCTGGATCTTTTACGCTCTAATAATTATATCTGTCATTTTTTTACTGTATCCCGGGCTATTGTGGAGAAGGTTGGCGGATTTCGCAGGGAATACGATGGTGCCCAGGATTATGATTTTATTTTCCGATGTGTGGAGGCAGCAGGCTGTGTGGCACATGTACCGGAGATTTTATATCACTGGAGGACACATAAAGCATCTACTGCTGACAATCCTGCAAGTAAGATGTATGCCTTTGATGCAGGCAAACGGGCGATTGAGGCTCACCTTGAAAGAACCGGGACACAGGGTGTGGTAAGCCATACCAAGGATCTGGGCTTCTACAGAGTGCAGTACCCGGTACAGGGTTCTCCCCTTGTGTCTGTGATCATTCCCAATAAGGATGAAAAGGATACGCTTCAGGCCTGTATCCGGTCTATCCGTGAGAATACCTCTTATAAACATTATGAGATCCTGATCGTTGAGAATAACAGTACCACAGATGAGATTTTTGAATATTATAAGCAGCTGTCAAAGGAGCCGGATGTAAGGATCCTGCGTTGGAATGGAGTTTTCAATTATTCAGCTATTAATGATTTTGGAGCAAAAAATGCCAGAGGGGATTACTTCCTTTTCCTGAATAATGACATTACAGTGATCACACCGGATTGGATGGAGGAAATGCTAGGCATCTGTCAGAGGCGGGAAGTGGGAGCCGTAGGCGTGAAGCTTCTTTATCCGGATAATACCATCCAGCATGCAGGCTGTGTGGTAGGTATGGGAGGCATTGCAGGCCATTTGTTTGTAGATATGCCGGCTGAGAGAACAGGATATCTGCATAAAGCATCCATTCTTCAGGACATGAGTGCAGTGACGGCAGCCTGCATGATGGTAAAAAGAGATGCCTTTGAAAAGGCTGGCGGTTTTACAAAGGAACTTGCGGTAGCTTTTAATGATGTGGATCTTTGTTTGAAAATACGCAGGGAAGGATACCTGGTGGTGTACGATCCTTATGCAAAGCTTTATCATATGGAGTCCAAAACAAGAGGCCTGGAGGACAG
This sequence comes from Blautia ammoniilytica, assembly GCF_025566965.1. Lineage (NCBI taxonomy): Bacteria > Bacillati > Bacillota > Clostridia > Lachnospirales > Lachnospiraceae > Blautia > Blautia ammoniilytica. Next base: position 63,376 of record NZ_JAOQJL010000013.1, read on the forward strand.
TAAAGACAAAGTAAGGCGCTTTCAGACCGAGATCGAATATATGAGAAGCCACTGGATCCAGATCCTGAAAAAAGGGGATCCTTATTACAATAAGAATCTGTCTCTTACAAAGTGGAATTATTCCCTGAAACCACTTCCGGGGATGAAGAACAGGAAAGGGCAATAAGGAGGAATACATGCAGGAAGTTGAAGTTTCAGTGGTAATACCCAATTATAATGGGATGGCATATCTGGATGGTGTATTGTCAAGTCTGGAATGCCAGACATTCCGGGATTTTGAGGTGATCCTGGTGGATAATGGTTCTGCTGACGGAAGTACATCCTTTGCAGCAACCGGTTATCCCTGGGTCCGGGTGATCGAGCTTCCGGATAATTATGGGTTCAGCCGTGCGGTCAATGAAGGGATAAGGGCCTCCGCAGCAAAATATGTGCTGCTTTTGAATAATGATACAGAAGTTGAAAAGGATTTTGTAAATGAGATGCTGTCTGCCATCAAAAGGCATAGCAATGCTTTTTCCTGTGCAGGCAAAATGGTTCAGTTTAATGACCGGGACAAGCTGGATGACGCAGGCAATTATTATTGTGCGCTTGGCTGGGCTTTTGCAAGAGGAAAGGGCAAGAGTATCCATACTTATGATCAGGAGGAGCAGGTGTTTGCTACCTGTGCCGGAGCTGCCATTTACAGAAGGGAATTCCTGGATAAGACCGGATATTTTGATGAAGAGCATTTTGCATATCTGGAGGATCTGGATGTGTGCTACCGTGCAAGGATCATGGGCTATGAGAACTGGTATGCACCAAAGGCAGTGGTCTACCATGTAGGCAGCGGCACCAGCGGTTCCAGGTATAATCAGTTCAAAACAAGATATTCATCAAGAAATAATATTTATCTGATTTATAAAAATATGCCGATTCTGCAGATCATTCTGAATCTTCCTTTTATGATCCCGGGCTTTGTGGTAAAGATCCTGTTTTTTACCTTAAAAGGTATGGGACGGGAATATCTGGCAGGGATCAAGAATGGTTTCCAGATCAGCAAGAAAGACCGTAAAGTACGTTTTTCCATAAAGAATCTGCCAAATTATCTGAAGATACAACTGGAATTATGGGTAAACATCATACGCAGGTTCCGTGGATAAATAAGGGAAAACTTAACTGCTTCGTAACTGTTCGGTATCCTCACCGTTACTATCTGCTGAATAGTTATCCTTTTTCATGAAATTTTTATAAATTGTATTTCAAGATTTTATTGCAATTATGTTGCATCTATTATAAGATAAGTAGAGCGAAAAAATGAGGTGACAGGAATTGATTAAGGACAACCAGAAAAATTTCAGTCTTCTCCATGTGGCAATAGATGCCTGTATGATTATCCTGGCGTATATTTTTGCCTGGGCATTACGATTTATAGGCCCCTTTGCAGCGACAGCAGTGCGTACCCGATCCTTTGAACAGTACATGTTCGCACTGCTTTTTATTGTTCCGGCATACCTGATGATGTATCATGCATTTTCTCTTTATGAGCCAATGCGTATGCAGGGCAGGCGTCTTGTGCTTGCCAGTGTGATCAAGGCCAACACTCTTGGTATTCTTCTGACCACATTTGTACTGTATTATATTGAGGAAGGGGATATTTCCCGTTCCATGCTGATCATGTTTTACTGCATCAATATTTTCCTGGATTTTAGTGCCAGGATGGCAGTATATTATATCCTGCGCAACATGCGTAAGAAAGGCTTGAATCAGAAACAGGTGCTGCTTGTGGGATATAGCCGCGCAGCAGAAGAATACATTGACCGTATCCAACAAAATCCTCAGTGGGGTTATATTGTGCGGGGGATTCTGGATGACAACGTAGAAGCAGGTACTGTTTACAAAGGGATCAAAGTCATTGGAAGGATCGCAAACCTGATGGTGATACTGCCTGCAAACAGACTGGACGAGATTGCGATTACTCTTGGCCTTTCTGAGTATTACCGGCTGGAGCAGATCGTTGCCATGTGTGAGAAGTCAGGAGTTCATACCAAATTTATTCCGGACTACAGTACCATTATACCCACCAAGCCATATACAGAAGATATACTGGGACTTCCGGTGATCAATATACGTTATGTGCCGCTAAGCAACACTTTTAATGCAATGGTAAAGAGGATCATGGATGTTCTGGGCTCTATTGCAGCTATTATTGTTGCTTCTCCTGTGATGTTGCTGATGTGCATACTGATCAAGGCCACATCCAGGGGACCGCTGATCTATAAGCAGGAGCGGGTAGGGCTTCACAATAAGACATTCTGGATGTATAAGTTCAGATCCATGGAGGTACAGCCGGAGTCAGAAGAGAAGAAAGCCTGGACAGTGAAGAATGATCCCAGAGTTACCGGCATTGGTAAATTCATGAGACGAACAAGCATAGATGAGCTGCCCCAGCTGTTCAATATCCTGAAAGGGGATATGAGCCTGGTAGGCCCAAGGCCCGAGAGGCCTTTCTTTGTGGAGAAGTTCAGGGAAGAAATTCCCAGATATATGGTGAAGCACCAGGTACGTCCGGGACTGACCGGATGGGCACAGGTAAACGGCTACAGGGGAGATACATCCATCCGTAAAAGGATTGAGTGTGACTTATATTACATTGAGAACTGGACCGTTAGCTTTGATATCAAAATATTGTTCCTTACATTTTTTAAGGGATTTATTAATAAAAATGCATACTAACAGAGAATACTAAGGGATGCAGAATAACCAAGAAGGGAAAAGAGTATGGCAGGAAAAGGAAAAAAGAAGAAGAGAATCCTCTTCGCAATTGAGATCATTGTTCTTCTGCTGTTTATTGGCGGACTGTATGTGTATGGACAGATTTCAGCCAGGATGGACAAGCTTGTAAAGAACAAAGTAACAGAATCTTCCGGCGAACGGGCAGCTTTCGATGATTCTAAGATAGTTACTAATGATACAGCTCCCAAGATGACAGGCTACAGAACATATGCACTGTTCGGTATTGACCACAGATCTAAGAATGCTTCTTTGGGTTCTGAGAACAGCGATACCATGATCATTGCCAGCATTAACAATGATACACAGGAGGTACGTCTGGTATCTATTTACCGTGATACACTTCTGAATATTGGCAATGGTACTTATGCCAAGGCAAATGCAGCTTATGCATACGGTGGTCCGGAGCAGGCTATTTCCATGCTGAATACCAACCTGGATCTGAATATTACGGATTATGCTACTGTAGATTTTAATGCACTGACTGCAGCAGTGGACGCAGTTGGCGGCCTGGAGATCCCTCTTTCCTATGCAGAGATGGTTCATATGAACAGTTACTGTAAAGAAACATCAGAGGAAACAGATAAGGAATATACACCGGTAGAACTTCCGGATCCTAAGCCTGAAGATGAGGAAGCTATTTATAATATTTACCATTTGAATGGTGTGCAGGTTACTTCTTACTGCCGTATCCGCTATACAGCCAGCCTGGATATGGGACGTACAGAGCGTCAGCGTAAGGTGATTCAGATGTTGACCCAGAAGCTGAAGAAAGCCGGTCTGACTACTATTTTCAATATTATGGATGAGGTGTTCCCAATGGTGGAAACATCTCTTACCAAGACCGAGATCCTGAATATGATTCCAACACTTCTTGGATATCATGTGGATCAGACTACAGGTTTCCCGCTTAATTATAAGTTCTCCAATGTAAGAGGAAGTATTATTGTGGCGGATTCCCTGGAGTCCAATGTAAAGCAGCTTCATGAGTTCCTGTATGGTTCTTCCGAGAATTATACACCTTCACAGAATATTCTTGATGCAAGTGCCAAGATCATTGATATCGTAGGAGGCGCTGACAAGCTTCAGGATGAGGCTCCTGCAGTCAGTGAGGATGACGGCAGCGGAAATAATGAATTCTTCTGGCAGGATGACGGTAGCGGCGGCAATGCCTGGGATAACGGAAACGGCGGCTATTCGGATCCAAATAATGGAGGAACTACTGGCGGAGGAGACAGTTCCGGTGGTGGTGATAATGGCAGCACCGGCGGTGATTATGTAGATCCCGGCACCGGCGGAGATACTACCGGTGGAGGAGATACCAGCGGCGGCGGTAATACAGGCGGTGATTATGTGGATCCTGGAACCGGCGGTGGAGATACTACCGGCGGCGGAGATACTACCGGTGGAGGCAATACAGGCGGTGACTATGTAGATCCTGGCACCGGCGGAGATACTACCGGTGGAGGAGATGCCAGTGGCGGCGGTGATGTCAGCGGTGGAGGAGATACCAGCGGTGGAGATGCCGGCGGCGGTGATGTGATCCAGGATGATGTGATCGTTGATTATGAAAGCGTGGAAGGCGCTTAACAGATAAAGTAGGCTGTTGCATAAAGCATCTGCAGTGAATGAATATATATTCCTAAAAGGCAGTATATTATTCCTGACAAGTGTATTTATGCAGCAGCCCTTTTTATTTCAATTCAATGGGAAAGGAAAAAGAATGAAAAATGTAGATGTGATCATTCCCACGTACCATCCGGGAAAGGATTTTTATCAGCTTCTGAAAAGGCTGGATCAGCAGACCAGACCGATTCACAGAATACTTGTGATGAATACAGAAGAAAGCGGCTGGAAGCCGGAATGGGAAAAGGAGTTCAGCCAGCTGCAGGTTTACCATCTTCAAAAGTCTGACTTTGATCATGGCGGCACCAGGAAAAAGGCGGCAGAGCTGTCTTTGGCTGATTTTATGATCTTTATGACCCAGGACGCCCTTCCGGCAGATGAATACCTGGTGGAGCATCTTTTAAAGCCTCTTGAAGCAGATGAAAAGGTGGGGGCAGCATATGCAAGACAGCTGCCCAAACAGGACTGCCGCTTTATAGAATGCTATACCAGATCTTTTAATTATCCATCGGTTTCTTCTGTAAAATGGGAGAAGGATACAGGCATATACGGGATCAAGACATATTTTTGCTCCAATGTATGTGCAGCTTACAATAAGGAGATTTACAAAGAAGTAGGTGGATTCGTGGATCGGGCCATTTTTAATGAAGATATGATCTATGCAGGCAATATGGCTAAAAAAGGATATGGAATCGCATATCAGGCAGATGCCTGTGTGTACCATTCTCATAATTATTCCTGTAGCCAGCAGTTCCATAGAAATTTTGATCTGGGCGTGTCCCAGGCAGAGCATCCGGAGATCTTCGACTCTGTTCCTTCCGAAGGGGAGGGGATGAAGCTGGTAAAGCAGACTTTGGGTTATCTTCTGAAAAGCGGACATATATGGCTGATTCCGCAGCTGGTGCTCCAAAGTGGCAGCAAGTACCTGGGGTACAAAATGGGAAAGGGATATATAAAACTGTCGCCCAAAACGGTTCTTAAGTGCACAATGAATCGGGAATATTGGAAAAGAAAAGAATAGTTGGTTTCTGTCACTGTTTTTTTAAATATCCATCACAAATTAAACACATTTCATTGTTACACTTTTTTTATGTAATGATTACAGTGTCAAAAGGTCTGAACCCACTTGTGATTACGCAAGGACGGGGAAACGACTTGGGGATTATTTTACCATAGCGAGAAAGACAGAAGGGAGCAGATGGATATGGACGAGGAGAAAAGCCGGGGGACAGATTCCCAGGAAAATACAGTAAATGACAGCTCCGGGGATGTAACCTATCACTATACAAGACCACAATATGGACAGTATCGGTTCCATGAAGAACAGCAAACGACCAGAGAAGATCAGGATGAAGAAGACACCAGCAAGGTGAAAGTTACGTTAGAAGACAAAGACAGAAAGCCAGTACCTTTTAAGAAAAAGCTGGCAGCTACGATAGTACTGGCAGTGATATTCGGACTGGTAGCAGGAACTGTTTTTCAGGCAACCAATATCCTGTCTCAGAAATATTTTGGCACAGCATCTGCCACAGATACAAAAGTATCCACTACAGAATCAGTTCCGGAGACAGTGGCAGCTTCAGACAATACCACAGATACTTCCTCAGTGCAGGATACAGCTAATGAAAAAGGCACAGTGGCAGCCGTAGCAAAAGCTACCATGCCTTCAGTGGTTGCTATTACGTCTGTAAGCATTCAGGAGATTACCAGCTTTTTTGGATATGGCATGGAATATCCAAGCACAGGCAGTGGGTCAGGGATCATTGTAGGAGAAAATGATGATGAGCTTCTGATCGCTACCAACAATCATGTGATCGAGGGGGCTACTACCTTGAGTGTGTGCTTTATCGGGGATGATGTGGTGAATGCAGAAAAAGAGACAAGGAATGTAGCCAGCGGTGACGGAGATATTAATATTGACGATGCTGTCTCTGCAAAGATTAAAGGAACCGATGAAACTAATGACTTGGCAGTGATTGCTGTAGAGAAAAAGGATATCCCAGAAGATACTATGAGTGAGATCAAGATTGCACAGTTAGGCAGTTCTGATGATCTTGTGGTAGGAGAGCAGGTAGTTGCCATAGGAAATGCCCTTGGTTATGGTCAGACAGTCACTTCCGGATGGGTAAGTGCCCTGAATCGTACCATTACCTTGGAAGGAGGAAGCACCGCTTCCAATTTGATCCAGACAGATGCAGCTATCAATCCTGGTAACAGCGGTGGTGCCCTCTTGAATATGAAGGGCGAACTGATCGGGATCAACTGTGCAAAATATGCATCCAGTGATGTGGAAGGTACAGGGTACGCTATTCCTATTTCCGAGGCTCAGCCCATCTTAGAAGATCTTATGAACCGGAAGACAAGGGATAAGGTGTCCGGTTCCTCCAAAGCCGGATATCTGGATGTGGAGGTGACAGATCTTACTGCAGGTGCCATCCAGATGTACAATATGCCATCCGGTGCTTTTGTTATGAGAGTTACACCAGGCGGCGCAGCGGAGCAGGCAGGTATCCAGAAAAACGACATTATTGTAAAATTTGACGGACAAACAGTGAGCGGACGCTCAGATCTGGTGGAGAAGCTGTCTTATTATACTGCCGGAGAAACGATAGATGTGGTGGTTGCACGGCCGGATGATGGCGAATATAAAGAACAGACCATCAGCGTTACCCTTGCATCCAGAGACAACCAGGGACATAATAATGCCTGATATGGCCTCTGGTGTTTTGACATCAAAATCTTACCTATAGGACATTTCATGAGAGCTGCGTTGGCGGATCTGAGTTTCAGATACGTTACGGCAGCTCTTCCTGCATCCTGCAGTAGAATGTATGAAAAAGACTTTATAAAAACTTTATTTCAATAGTGTGAAAATATGTGCTATAATCCAAATGGAATACAACAACAGAAAGGAAATAATATGTCACAGCATATTGACGATTACGAAGATTTCAGAGAAGTAGATACTGCCGGAGAGAAAGATACAGCAGCAGACACAACGGATCCATCCACAACAGCTGATTCATCTGCAGCTGGTGCAGGGGATGATGCAGACCACCAGGAAGACGGATACGAGCACTTCTGCTTCCTGTGCCGCCGTCCGGAAAGTCAGGCAGGGAAGATGATCGAACTTCCGAATGATATACATATCTGCACAGACTGTATGCAGAAAAGCTTTAACACTATGAACAGCCAGATCAACAACAGCAACATGAATTACGGCGACCTGCTGAATATGCCAGGCGTCAGTATGATCGACCTGGGGAACCTGAACATGGGACCACAGCCAAAAAAGATCCGTAAGAAAAAGGCAGCCCAGGAAGCAAAACCTGTGCTGGATCTGAAGAAGATCCCTGCACCACATAAGATCAAAGCCACTCTGGATGAATATGTGATCGGCCAGGAAAAAGCAAAGAAAGTTATGTCAGTGGCTGTGTATAACCATTATAAAAGAGTGGCATCAGACATGAAAGATGATGTGGAGATCGAGAAGTCCAACATGCTGATGATCGGGCCTACCGGCTGTGGTAAGACGTATCTTGTAAAGACACTGGCCAGACTTCTGGACGTACCCCTTGCTATTGCAGACGCTACATCTTTGACAGAGGCAGGATATATTGGAGACGATATTGAGAGCGTTGTATCCAAGCTTTTGGCAGCAGCAGACAATGACGTAGAACGGGCAGAGCATGGTATTATTTTTATAGATGAGATAGACAAGATCGCAAAGAAAAAGAACGCAAACCAAAGGGATGTAAGCGGAGAGGCTGTCCAGCAGGGACTTCTGAAGCTGCTGGAAGGCAGCCAGGTAGAGGTGCCGGTAGGAGCCAACAGCAAGAATGCCATGGTGCCTATGGTGACTGTAGATACCAGGAATATCCTGTTTATATGCGGCGGTGCATTTCCAGATCTGGACGAGATCATCAAGGAAAGGCTGAATAAGCAGGCATCCATTGGATTTTATGCAGATTTGAAGGATAAATACGATAGAGATCCGCATATACTTTCAAAAGTAACAGTAGAGGACATTCGCAATTTCGGGATGATCCCTGAATTTATCGGCCGACTTCCGGTAATCTTTACATTGGATGGACTGAATGAGGACATGCTGGTAGAGATCCTGCAGGAGCCTAAGAATGCCATACTGAAGCAGTATAAGAAGCTTCTTGCCATGGATGAGGTTCGTCTGGAGTTTGAGGATGGAGCACTGCATTCTATTGCAGCCAGAGCCATGGAACGTAATACAGGAGCCAGAGGGCTTCGTGCCATTCTTGAAGAATATATGCTGGATATCATGTATGAGATCCCTAAGGATGACAGTATTGGTCAGGTGATCATTACAAAAGAATATATAGACGGTAACGGAGGACCAAGAATCCTCTTAAGAGGGCAGGAAGTGCCGTTGCTGGCCTGAGACGGCAACTGGTTGGGGCTTTTTTGCCCCAATATCTAACATATATTCATGCAGCAAATAAAAGAAAAGGAGAAATGCGTTATGAGAAAAGGCTTTTTTGATGGTTTAAGTGAAACATTGACAAGAACAACTAAGGATCTTAGCAAGAAGGCTGGACAGATTTATGAGACACAGAAAATTCAGAGTAAGGTGTCCAGTGAGGAACATATGGTGGAGAAGCTGAAATGTGATATTGGTAATCTTGTTTTCAGCCGTTATAGCGGAGGTGTCCAGATGGACGAAGAGCTTCAGAATCTTTGTCAGGAGATTCGTCAGCATATGGATGCTATCGCAGAGTACAAGGATGCTGCAGCAGATCTGAAAGGACGCAAGATTTGCCCATCCTGTAAGCGGGCAGTGGAGAAGGATGTGTCTTTCTGCCCATTCTGTGGAACTGCATGCCCTAATCCGGAGCCGGAAGAGGAAGTTGCTGCTGAGGCTACAGCAGAAGAAGCAACAGAAACAGTTGCAGAAGATGATGCACCTGGAGAAGAGCCAGCACCAGTGACTTCTGAGGATGTAACTGATGAAAGCGCACCGGAAGCAGAGACTTCTTCAGAGGATACCCAGGAGTAAGAGATACACTCCTTCGTTTCATAAGATGTATGGACAGTTATGGGGAAGAGGACAGATATGACAGGACTTGGACTTACAGCATGGATCTACCTGCTGGATAAAAAAATAAAGGAACAGGTGGACAGCAATATCCTTCAGGGCACCAGAAAGGAAATTCCTGGTGGAAGGATATATCTGTGTAACTGTCACAATGAAGGTATGGCCTTTGGTATAGGACCGAAAGATCAAAAGAACTGTCAGGGTATTTCCGCAGCAGCCTTAGGGGCTGCTGCAGGAGAATATCTGCGGCAGAATATTCAGCAGAAGCCTATGATTGGCAGAATTGGTCTTGGTATGGTTATGGGCGGAGGTCTGTCTAATTATATGGATCGGTGCGAAAAAGGGTATGTGACAGATTATATCAGCTTTCGTACCAGTCATAAGAAATTGCAAAAAATAGTCTTTAATCTGTCTGATGTCTGTATTATTGCTGGGACTGGCCTGTGGCTTTTGTCTGGCTTATTGCCATCCCATAAAAATAAAACGATAAAAATTAAAAAAAATAAAAAAAGATGTTGACATTCCAAATGGAATGAGGTATTATAATCAGGCAGTCGCAAAGAGCGACTGAAAGATATGAAATGCAGGAGTGGCGGAATTGGCAGACGCGCAGGCTTCAGGTGCCTGTGGTCGCAAGATCGTGTGGGTTCAAGTCCCATCTCCTGCATTCTTTTTTTATCTCAGTCGGGAAGACTCTCACCTCTTTCAGGCGGTGAGTAACAGCAGGTTCGTCTCAGTGGGAGTCCAATCTCCGGCTGCTCGACTTGAATATAATAAGATGATACCAGTGTCCCCTGAAAACTACAGGTACAGTTTTCAGGGGATTTCCAATATTATTTTGGGCATAGCTGAATTATTTTTAGCCCTGAATTTTGTTGAAAAAAGATAAGGCTTATGATACAATCTTGAAGATTTAGGATAAATCAGATGTGAAATGACGCCCGCCTTTACAGGTGGTGAGCAGCAAGAATGCGCAGGTATTCTTGAATATGTATGACGACAGAAAGGGAGATTGTATGAAAGCATTTCTGATATTAGAAGACGGCCATGTTTTTACAGGGACGAGTATTGGTTCTACCCGGGAAGTTATCAGTGAAATCGTCTTCAACACTTCCATGACAGGTTATCTGGAAGTAATGACGGATCCTTCCTATGCCGGACAGGCCGTATGTATGACTTATCCCCTGATTGGTAATTATGGTATCTGCTATGAGGACCAGGAATCAGGACAGCCATGGATCGATGGTTTTATTGTACGTGAATTATCCCGTATCCCAAGTAATTTCCGAAGCGTGGATACAATACAGCATTTCTTAAGCAAACATGATATTCCCGGTATAGCCGGAATTGATACCAGGGCATTGACCAGGATCCTTCGCGAGAAAGGTACAATGAACGGTATGATCACAGTCAATGAAAATTATGACCTAGACACAATTCTCCCCAGATTAAAAAAATATACTACAGGTAAGGTTGTAGAGAAAGTAACATGCCGTGAGAAGCAGATCCTGCCAGGAAACGGTCCAAAGGTGGCACTTCTTGATTTTGGCGCAAAAAGAAATATTGCCCGTTCACTGAACCAGCGTGGCTGTGAGGTGACGATCTATCCGGCACTTACAAGCGCAGAGGAAATTCTGGCTGCTAAGCCAGATGGGATCATGCTCAGTAATGGCCCTGGAGATCCAAAGGAATGTACTTCTATTATAAAAGAAGTAAAAAAACTGTATGATTCAGATGTGCCGATTTTTGCAATCTGCCTGGGACATCAGCTGATGGCGCTGGCTACCGGCGGAGATACCTACAAGATGAAATACGGACACAGAGGCGGTAATCACCCGGTTAAGGATCTGACAACTGGCAGAGTGTATATTTCATCCCAGAACCATGGATATGTGGTAGATGCAAAAGGACTTGAAGAGAAAAATATTGCCCAGCCGGCATTTATCAATGTTAATGACGGTACCAATGAAGGCATGGCATACGTTGGGAAGAATATTTTCACTGTACAGTTCCATCCGGAGGCCTGCCCCGGACCACAGGATTCAGGTTATCTGTTTGACCGTTTTATGAAAATGATGGGAGGAAATGACTGATGCCAAGAAACAAAGACATAAAAAAGGTACTTGTAATCGGTTCCGGACCGATCATCATTGGGCAGGCTGCAGAGTTTGACTACGCCGGAACCCAGGCATGCCGTTCCCTGAAAGAAGAAGGGATGGAGGTTGTTCTTCTGAACTCCAATCCAGCTACTATTATGACAGATAAGGACATTGCAGATCGTGTATATATAGAGCCGCTTACTGTAGAGGTGGTAGAGCAGCTGATCCTGAAAGAGAAGCCGGACAGCGTGCTGCCTACACTGGGAGGCCAGGCAGGCTTGAACCTTGCAATGGAACTGGACGAAAAAGGCTTTTTAAAAGAGCATAATGTGCGTCTGATCGGAACTACTGCCCAGACGATCCGTAAAGCAGAGGACAGACAGGAATTTAAAGATACCATGGAAAAGATCGGGGAGCCGGTTGCAGCATCTAAGGTGGTAACTACTGTAGAAGATGGTCTGGCATTTACAAATACCATCGGTTATCCGGTAGTACTTCGTCCAGCATATACACTTGGCGGAAGTGGCGGCGGTATTGCCCACAATGAGTATGAACTGAGAGAGATTCTTGAGAATGGTCTTCGTCTTTCCCGTGTAGGTGAGGTACTGGTAGAGCGGTGTATTGCCGGATGGAAAGAGATCGAGTATGAGGTAATGAGAGATAGTGCAGGGAACTGCATTACTGTCTGCAACATGGAGAATATTGACCCGGTTGGTGTGCATACAGGTGACTCTATTGTAGTTGCTCCGTCACAGACATTGGGAGATAAAGAATATCAGATGCTTCGTACTTCTGCACTGAATATTATTACAGAGCTGGGCATTACCGGCGGATGTAATGTGCAGTATGCTCTGAAGCCAGATAGCTTTGAATACTGTGTTATTGAGGTAAATCCACGTGTTAGCCGTTCTTCAGCACTTGCAAGTAAGGCTACTGGATATCCCATTGCAAAGGTTGCTGCTAAGATCGCCCTTGGATATACACTGGATGAGATCCCAAATGCCATTACTGGCAAAACCTATGCAAGCTTTGAGCCAATGCTTGATTACTGTGTAGTTAAGATCCCAAGGCTTCCATTTGATAAATTTATTACTGCAAAGAGAACGCTGACTACCCAGATGAAAGCCACCGGAGAGGTTATGAGTATCTGCCATAATTTTGAAGGCGCCCTGATGAAAGCAATCCGTTCCCTGGAGCAGCATGTGGATAGTCTGATGTCTTACGATTTTACACAGCTGACAGATGAAGAGCTTCTGGAGGAGCTGGAGATCGTAGATGACCGCAGGATCTGGAAGCTGGCAGAAGCAATCCGTCGTGGTATGCCACAGTCCATGCTTCATGATATAACCCAGATTGATATCTGGTTTATTGATAAGCTGGCAATCCTTGTAGGTATGGAGACAGCCCTGAAGACCAGAAAGCTTACAAAAGAGCTTCTGCTTGAGGCAAAACGACTGGAATTTCCAGACTATATCGTTGCCCGTCTTACAGGAAAGACAGAGGCACAGATCAAAGAGCTCCGTGCAGAATATGGCATCCGTGCAGCTTATAAGATGGTTGATACCTGTGCAGCGGAGTTTGCAGCAGAAACACCATATTATTATTCCGTGTATGGAGATGAAGGCACAGAGAATGAGGCTGTTGCCACACCTGACAAAAAGAAAATCCTTGTTCTTGGTTCAGGACCTATCCGTATTGGCCAGGGTATTGAGTTTGACTTTTGCTCTGTACATTGTACCTGGGCATTTGCAAAAGAAGGCTATGAGACCATCATTATAAATAACAATCCGGAAACAGTAAGTACAGACTTTGATATTGCAGATAAACTGTATTTTGAACCGCTGACTCCTGAAGATGTGGAGAATGTGGTAAACATTGAAAAACCGGATGGAGCTGTGGTACAGTTTGGCGGTCAGACAGCCATTAAGTTGACAGAAGCCCTTACCAAAATGGGTGTGAAGATCCTGGGAACTTCTGCAGAGAATGTAGATGCTGCAGAGGATAGGGAGCTGTTCGATGAGATCCTTGAAAAATGCCAGATCCCAAGACCAAAGGGTCATACGGTATTTACTGCAGAGGAAGCGAAAAAGGCGGCAAACCAGCTTGGGTATCCGGTACTGGTTCGTCCTTCCTATGTTCTGGGCGGCCAGGGTATGCGTATTGCAGTCAGTGATGAGGATGTGGAAGAATACATCGGCATCATCAACCAGATCGCACAGGAGCATCCGATCCTGGTAGATAAGTATCTGATGGGAAAAGAGATCGAGGTAGATGCGGTTTGTGATGGCGAGGACATTCTGATCCCTGGAATCATGGAGCATATCGAGCGTGCAGGTATCCACTCCGGTGACAGTATTTCCGTGTATCCGGCAAGAACCATCAGTGAAAAAGCAAAAGAAACCATTGCAGAGTATACAAGGCGGCTGGCAAGAGCCCTTCATGTGATCGGTATGATCAATATCCAGTTTATTGTACTGGGGGATGAGGTATATGTGATCGAGGTAAACCCAAGATCCAGCCGTACAGTTCCTTATATCAGCAAGGTAACAGGGATTCCGATCGTACCGCTGGCTACCAAGGTGATCCTTGGATATAAGCTGAAAGAGATGGGATATACACCAGGTCTGCAGCCTGAGGCAAAACATATTGCCATCAAGATGCCGGTATTTTCCTTTGAAAAGATTCGTGGTGCAGATATCAGCCTTGGACCTGAGATGAAATCCACAGGAGAGTGTCTGGGAATTGCAGAAACATTTAATGAGGCGCTTTACAAAGCATTCCTTGGTGCTGGCATCCGCCTTCCGAAGCATAAGAATATGATCATTACCGTCAGGGATGAGGAACAGCAGGATGTAGTGCCTATCGCAAGAAGATTTGAAGCTTTAGGCTATAGGATTTACGCTACCAGAGGAACTGCAAGGACCTTAAAGGAAAATGGTATCCGTGTGATCCGTACCAACAAGCTGGAGCAGCCGGCCCCCAACCTGATGGATCTGATCCTGGGCCATAAGATCGATGTGGTAATTGATATTCCGCCACAGGGTATCGATCATCAGAAAGACGGATTTGTGATCCGTCGAAATGCCATTGAAACAGGTGTGAATGTGCTTACCAGCCTTGATACTGCAGAAGCGCTGGTAACCAGTCTTGAAAATACAGATGTGCATAATCTTTCCCTGGTAGATATCGCTACTATCGCAAAAAGATAAAGCAGATTAAAGATAATTGCAACAGTAAAGGCACTAAACGATTACGAAAAATCCAAATTACAGGTTTACAGAAGAAATATGATGTAATATAAACAAAAAGGACGGGGAACCAATTATCTCCGTCCTTATTGTACTTTAAGATAACTGTTTGACAGGCGTTTTTCCATGAACTGACAGATCGTTATTTTCAGGAAGACAACGGAAAGGGGAGCATATGGATATCATTGAATTTTTCAAAGTAGTGATCCTTGGGATTGTTGAAGGGATCACAGAGTGGCTGCCTATCAGCAGTACCGGGCACATGATCCTTGTAGATGAATTTGTTAATCTGAACGTAACCAAGGATTTTAAGGATCTTTTCCTGGTTGTGATTCAGCTGGGTGCCATTCTTGCTGTTGTGGTTTTGTACTGGCATAAGCTGTGGCCTTTTTATAATAAGACACTGTCCAAGCGAACCAGGGTAGCTATCAGCCACAAGCCGGGATGGGCACAGCCTATTCTTATTTTCAGGGAAAGATTCTGTGACAAGGAAAAATGGGTTCTGTGGTTCAAGATCATTGTTGCCTGCCTTCCTGCTATTATCATTGGTCTTCCCTTTGATGATCTGATCGAAGAGAAATTTATGAATTATGTGGTGGTAGCCATTGCGCTTATTGTGTATGGTATACTTTTTATTGTAATTGAGAACTACAATAAGAACAGAAAAGCATCCTGTACCAGTCTTGAGGAGATGTCTTTTAAGACAGCCTTTCTCATTGGCTGCTTCCAGGTGCTGTCCCTGATTCCTGGTACTTCCAGATCAGGATCTACCATTATTGGTGGGATTCTTTTGGGGACTTCCAGGACTGTAGCTGCTGAGTTTACATTTTTCCTGGGGATACCAGTTATGTTTGGAGCCAGCCTTCTGAAAATTGTGAAATTTGGTTTTGAGTTTACCTCCACAGAGGTGATCATCCTGCTTATAGGAATGGTAGTGGCATTTGTGGTTTCCATTCTGGCTATCAAATTTCTGATGGGATATATCAAACGCCACGATTTCAAAGCCTTTGGCTGGTACAGGATCGTTCTTGGCGTATTGGTGCTTGGCTACTTTATCGGTAAAACACTTCTGGCATAAGGAGGTTATCCTGCAATGGGGAAATATATTATGGCACTGGATCAGGGAACGACCAGTTCACGGTGTATTCTGTTTGACAGAGAGGGCAGGATGTGCAGTGTTGCCCAGAAAGAATATACACAGCATTATCCTCAGCCAGGCTGGGTGGAGCATGATCCTATGGAGATCTGGTCATCTCAGCTGTCGGTTGCCATAGAGGCAATGGGGCAGATCGGCGCAGATGCAGAGGATATTCATTCCATTGGTATTACCAATCAGCGTGAAACGACCATCGTTTGGGACAAACGTACAGGGAAGCCGGTTTATCCGGCAATCGTATGGCAGTGCAGACGTACTGCAGATATGATCGAGAAGCTGGAAAAGGAAGGCTTCTCAGATGTGATCCGACATAAGACAGGACTGATTCCGGATGCTTATTTTTCTGCTACCAAGATCTGCTGGATCCTGGATCATACGGAAGGGGCAAGAGAAGAAGCACAGAAGGGTAATCTTTTGTTTGGTACAGTAGATACCTGGCTGATATGGAAGCTGACCAAAGGGGAAGTACATGTAACAGATTACACCAATGCTTCCAGGACAATGTTGTTTAACATCCATGAGAAGCACTGGGATCAGGAAATCCTGGATTATTTTAGGATACCATTTTCCATGCTTCCACAGGTACGGCCAAGCAGCTGTATCTATGGTTATACTAATGAGAAGCTGATCGGCGGCAGGATCCCTATTGCAGGAGCCGCAGGAGATCAGCAGGCAGCTTTGTTCGGCCAGTGCTGTTTTAAACCGGGAGATGTTAAGAATACATATGGCACAGGATGCTTTCTTCTGATGCACACAGGAGATCAGATGGTAGAGTCTAGTCACGGACTTCTGACTACTATGGCAGTGAATGCAGATGGTACGCCTGGATATGCCCTTGAGGGCAGTGTATTTGTAGCAGGGGCTGCTATCCAGTGGCTCAGAGATGAAGCAGGGCTTTTGGAGAATGCTGCTGCTTCAGAGAAATACTGTCTGTCTGTGTCAGATACCAATGGAGTGTACGTAGTTCCTGCTTTTACAGGACTTGGGGCTCCTTACTGGGACCAGTATGCAAGGGGGGCGATCCTGGGACTGACCAGAGGAGCCGGGAAGGCACATCTGATCCGTGCTACAGTAGAATCCCTGGCCTATCAGGTGCACGATGTGATTCTTGCTATGGAGAAGGATTCCGGGATCCATCTAAACACATTGAAGGTAGATGGCGGGGCCAGCGCCAACAATTTCCTGATGCAGTTTCAGGCAGATCTTCTGGATGCACAGGTAGTACGTCCAGGATGTATAGAGACAACTGCCCTGGGGGCTGCTTATCTGGCAGGCCTTGCCACCGGATTCTGGAAGGGCAGCAGCGAGATACAGAAGAACTGGAATATGGAGAAGATTTTTTCACCATCTATTACCGAAGAAAAAAGAGAACAGCTTCTTAAGACCTGGAAAAAGGCGGTTTCCTGTGTTTTAGGATGGGCAAAAGAATAAGGACTGAATGCGACAGCCCTGGATATATAAAGAGGAGTGATCATAATGAAACGCAAAAAAATCGTTGTTCTGCTTACCGTAGGGACTATGTTGACGGCGGCTTCAGGTTGTGGAAAAAGTGAGCCTGTGGCAGATCCAACACCAACCCCGGCACCTACGGCTACCCCTGCACCTACCTCGACTCCAACACCGGCACCTACGCCTACGGTTACACCGGCACCTAAAATGATTGGAAAGAAGACTGCAGAGGCCAAGTTTATTTACCTTTCCAACAATACAGATAAACAGTTCCGTAAGCTGTATCTTCGGGTATCCGGCAATGAGGATTGGGGAAACAGTCTGATCCCAAGTGAATCTTCTGTGCATGCTTCAGAGAAAGTAAGGATGTATTATACCCCTCAGACAGGAGAAGGGGTTACTTATGATATGCGCCTTACAGATGAGAATGGTAATACATATGAGATTGATGGAGCAGATCTGTCTGATATGGAGACTGCATCACTGCGTCTGGATACTGATCAGGGGATCGTATATCTGACTTATGTAAGTAAAAGCTCCAACAGTGAGAAGAATACAAAGGACAGTTCATCCAGCACAGGTACTGAAGATACCTCCGGTATGGATGTGAGTTCTTCGGAACAAGGTATTTATTATTACAATCAGAGCAATGGTTCTTCTAATGGTGGGGATTCCAGCAATAGCGGTGGCAGCCAGTCTGGCGACAACAGTGGTAATGGCAGTCAGGGAACCACAGATAATAGCGGCAATAGCGGACAGAATACACCGGACAGCAGTGGCACTACAGGCGGAAACAGCCAGGGTGGTAATACCGGTACAGACAACAGTGGCAGTACAGGTGGTGACGCTAATCAGGGCGGTGGTGATATTGATTATGACCCTGGTGACGGCAGTGACGGATCTGAGAACTGGACCGACAATATTATCTGGGACGAAGATGGAAACTGGCAGTAAATAACAGATGTGATCGTATAAATCAGCCCCGCACAGGAAGTGTGGGGCTGTAATACCGAGGCATTCTTGAAGCAAAATGATGGTCTGTATATCCTGTAATACAGGAGCAGCAGATTGATGATTCACACATAGGATTTAAAGATATAAAATTTCGCCGGTATGAGTTACATCGTAGCCTGTCTGGCCAAAAAGGTCAGACAGGAAGCTTTCAGACCGGATGATCTCCAGAAGCGCTGCAAAGCCTGGTTTATCCAGAGAAGAAGCTTCCAGGACAAGGTACATAGGCAGTATTCCCATGGGCAGGAAGGAAAGGCCGGGAGTGGTTCTGGCTACCGCTTCTTCCCCAAGTGCTACATCCGCACGTCTGGAAAGAACAGCAGAGGCAGTGGAAAGATCAGATACCAGTTCATTCAGATATCCTGAAATATTGTCAGTGTCCACACCTGCCTCCATAAGGGAATGGTCCAGAAAAATCCTGCGGGTACTGCCTTTTTCACGGTTGGCAAGGATCACATCTTCACGGTCAAGATCCTGAAAGGTAAAGATTCCCTTGGGATTATCCTGAAGAACATAAAAACCTATCGGAAAATGGTACAGGCATACAAAGGCCAGCGGGACTCCGGGAACAAGGCAGGAAGCTTCTTCTGGCTTCATACTTACAGCAGCTGCATGAACCTTTCCAAAATACAGGGAATATAGTCCATTGTAGGAATTCAGGTGAGACTGAAGAACCGGCATTCCCTGAGGATGGGCTGCCATACGGGAAAGAAGCAGTTCCAAGGCAGGGGTTGTCTGCCCGCTGAGGATCAGACCGCTGGAATGGAGAAGGTAATCTCTTTTCAGCACGGAACTTTCAGGCTGAAAAGTGGGAACATGCAAAGGTTCCCTGGTTTCTGTCCTGTTTAAATATTCATCCAGCTGTTCTTCACTGATACGGAGCTGCTTTCCTACTTTGGAAGACTGCAGATCTCCTCTCTTGATCAGTTCATATACGGTTGTCTTTTTTATTTTTAACTTTTCTGCAATTTCTAAGGCTGTATAGAATTTACTCATCAATTCCCACCATTACATTTGTTGCCTTGATCACCGCATAAGCGTCTGAGCCTACTTTCAGATTTAATTCTTCTACTGCAGCACAGGAGATGGTAGCTGTGATAATATTCCCTCCTCCGATGTCGATGGAAACAATGGAATTTACAGCTCCCTTGTTGATATTGATTACTTTTCCTTTTAACTGATTTCGTGCACTAAGTTTCATAATGATCCCTCGTTTTCTGTTTTGTTTTATGATAACACGGTCAAAATGAATTGACAAGGATTTGATAATTGTTTAAAATGAATGAAACAGAACTAAACTAAATAAAACACAACAAAGGGAGAATGACATGAAAAAAAAGATGATAGCGGCTATGTTGACAGGTGTGATGTGTATAGGTCTTATGCCGGGAAACGTAATGGCAGCATCTGACTCTGATGAACTGAAGGGAGATGTATATGCATTTATAGCAGCCAGCCTGAGTAATTCCATGGAAGAGATCCAGAAGGATTTTGAAAAGCTTCATCCAGAGGTGTCCATTAAGTACAATGCAGACAGTTCAGGCACACTTCAGACTCAGATTGAGAGCGGAGCTCCTTGTGATCTTTTCTTTTCAGCAGCAGACAAGCAGATGAATGCACTTGTGGATGAAGAGCTTGCTGACAAGGATTCTGTTGTAGATCTTCTTGAGAATAAAGTTGTTCTGATCAAACCTAAGGACAGCGAGACTAAGGTGACAGGTTTTGAGAATATTACCCAGGCAGAGAATATTGCACTTGCAGGAGAGGATGTACCGGTAGGCCAGTACGCAAGAGAGATCTTTACTAATCTGGGTATTATGGATGATGTGGAGAAGATGGAGGTTAATGAAGGCAGGAACGTAACAGAAGTGCTTACTGCTGTTAGCGAGGGAAGTAATGAAGTAGGCATTGTTTACGCTACAGATGCTGCTTCTATGGGAGATTCTGTAGAGATTATTGCAGAATCTCCGGAAGACAGTCTGGATACACCTGTTCTTTATCCTATTGGTCTGATCAAGAACGAAAGTGCAGATGATGATGAGAAGGCAGCTGCAGAAGCATTCTATGCATACCTTCAGACTGAGGATGCACTGAAAGTTTTTGAAGAGTATGGATTTACCCCATATGTTGCAGAACATTAACTGGAGTCCATTGTGGATCTCTTTAAAAACCGGATTTGCAGCTACAGTGATTGCCTTTTTTGCAGGTGTATTCTGTGCCAGGAAGATCATGAAACTGCGTCCGGCGGCCAAAGGGATCTGGGATGGGATCCTTACAATGCCACTGGTGCTTCCCCCTACAGTTGCCGGATTCTTTTTGCTGATGCTTTTTAGTTTGCGCCGTCCTTTTGGAAAGTTTCTGATGGACAGCTTTGATATACGAATCGTACAGAGCTGGGCCGGATGTGTGATTGCTGCGTCTGTGATCGCCTTTCCTTTGATGTACCGTAATGCAAGAGCTGCATTTGAACAGGTAGATGTAAATCTGATCTATGCAGGCCGTACCCTTGGGATGAGCGAAAGTAGGATCTTCTGGAAGGTGATCATGCCTGCTGCAAGGCCCGGAATCGCTTCCGGTACGGTATTGGCTTTTGCGAGAGCTATCGGAGAATATGGTGCCACATCCATGCTGGCAGGGAATATTCTGGGAAAGACCAGGACGGTTTCTGTGGCTATTGCTGCAGAGACAGCAGCCGGCAATTACGATAAAGCAGGTTTCTGGGTAGCGATCATTCTGGTGCTTTCCTTTGTGATCGTTGCAGTGATCAATATTATTTCCGGTAAGGGAATGCAGACAAGAAGGTGGATCTAAATGGCGGTAAGTATTGACATCGAAAAAGACTTTAAAGGCTTTTCACTGCGTGTGAAGTTTGACAGCACCTGTGCCACCATGGGGATCCTGGGAGCATCCGGAAGTGGGAAAAGTATAACGCTGCGTTGTATTGCCGGGATCGAGACACCGGACAGAGGCAGGATAGTTGTAAATGGAAGGACGATCTTCGATTCAGACCAGAAGATCAATCTGAAGCCCCAGCAGCGCAGAATCGGATATTTATTTCAGAATTATGCCCTTTTTCCAACTATGACAGTCAAAGAGAATATTGCCTGTGGATATAGAGGAAAAGATAAACAGGAACGGGATAAAAAGGTTCAGGATTATATTACAAGATACCATCTGGAAGGACTGGAGGATCATCTGCCTTCTCAGCTTTCCGGCGGACAGCAGCAGAGAGTGGCACTTGCCAGGATGATGACAGGGGAGCCTGAGATGATTCTTCTGGATGAACCTTTTTCTGCATTGGATGGTTATTTAAAGGATGTGCTTCAGAGAGATATGCAGACATTTTTAAAGGATTATCCCGGAGATATGCTTCTTGTTACCCATAGCAGGGATGAGGCTTTTAGATTTTGTGACCAGTTGATCCTGTTAAAGGATGGGAAGACTCTCACAATAGGAAATACCCGTCAGATCTTTGAGAATCCAGGACTGATAGAAGCAGCCAGGCTTACAGGATGTAAGAATTATTCTGCTGCAGAAAGGATCGACAGCCACCATATTTTTGCAGCAGACTGGGGGATCAGCCTTCGAACCGTGCAACAGGTACCTACTGATATTTCCTGGGTAGGGATCCGTGGGCACTGGCTCAAGCCAAGAGAAGAAGACGGCGAGAACTGCATGCCTGTGAAAGTAACAGAATACATAGAAACTACCTTTGAGCATCAGTGCCTGGTGCAGAATCCTAGGCTGAAAGATGGAGGAAGCCTGTGGTGGATGCGTCCAAAGAATTCTTTTGAAGAGGACCCAGGAAAGAATCTTCCCGCATATTTATATTTGCCACCGGAACATCTGATGCTTTTGAAAAAATAAGGGACTGGTATATTGCCAGTCCTTTTTGCTTAAAGATCATTTGAGGTTTTGGGAATATTTAATATAATCCACCACCATCATGGCCAGCTTAAAGGTAAGCGCATCCTCAAAGGTGCGGATATCCAGGCCGAACTTTTTCTGGAGCTTCTCAAAACGGTAGACCAGAGTATTTCTGTGGACGTAAAGCTGTCTTGAGGTTTCAGAAAGATTCAGATTGTTTTCAAAAAAAGTGCGGATGGTAGCAAGTGTTTCGTCATCAATGGAATCCAGGGTTTCTTCCTTGAAAAATTCATCTATAAACATTTCGCAGATCTCTACAGGAAGCTGATAGATCAGACGGCCGATCCCAAGACGGTTATAGCCAAAAACATTTTTCTGGGCATAAAAGATCTTACCTACTTCCAAAGCTGTTTTGGCTTCTTTGTAAGCTGAGGGCAGGTGATGGATGTTGTCTGTCAGATTGCTGTAGGATACCCAGGCAGATGTCATGGCCTCTGTATTCAGCATATCTACCAGCATATGTGCCACACGCCGCATATCCTGGAATTCTTCAGTGGACTGCAGCTCATGGATGATAATGATCCCTGAATCATCTAAGGCAGTGATAAAATCTCTGGTACGTGCAGAGAAAATGTTGCGGATGGTAGCAAGTACATTCTCGTCTTTGTTCTGCTTTGTTTCTGCAAGGAAAATGCATCTTCTGACAGAGGTGGAGATATGCAGCTTTTTGGCTTTATTAAATGCATCGATCTCGCCGTAATTACCAAGAAGGAGATTCTGCATAAATACATTTTTGTCGCTTTTTTCGGCATATGCGGTGAGCAGGCTTTCAATCTGGCAGACAGCCAGTTCTCCAATGGTGGAGGCAGAAGGATCTGTTCCCCATAGGATCAGGATGTAGGCCAACTGCTGATTATCCATGATTTTGTACAGGGAACAGCTGGTATTGGAAAGACAAAGCGCATCGCTTTCTCGGAAATCTTCTAATTTTTTGGATGAAGGAAGCTGACGGCTGCAGGTAGTTACACATATGTTATCATCTGAATCCACCAGACAGAAATCAAGGTGGCTGATATTCTTCCAGTCATTCAGGCATTTCTGTAAAACTTGAAATACTTTCATCAGGTGTGTCCTCACTTTTTAGCGGATTGAATACAGGGTTTTGAACCTTGTGAGCATAGTATATCATAAAATAATGGATCAAAAAAGAAAAAACACAGGAATTATGGCTCATACAGTTTAGCCCGTCCAATATCCATGAATTCGCGCATGCAAGCATGGCTCATTCATGGCTGCTGTCCGGGACTTTTATAGTAAAAAACGGCTGTACCTGTCTTTTCGTGAATGTCACGAACAGGTACAACCGCCTTTATCATAGGTTTATATTGATAGCTAAATCAATTGTATTAGTTGCAGATCACAAGCTCTGTCTCTTTATCGAAGAAATGAGATTTCTCCATATCAAATGCAAATTTGATAGCGTCGCCTGTCTTGGAAGTAGTACGTGGGTCAACTCGTGCTGTTACCTGTGTGCCGTTTACATCGAAGTACAGGAATACTTCAGCACCAAGCAGCTCATATACTTTAACTGTGGATGTCATTGGAGCGCTTGGAGAAGCCTCGATGAACATCTGGGAATCATGAATATCCTCTGGACGGATACCAAGTACAACAGTCTTTCCTACATAGCCACTCTCTTTAAGAACTTTAGCCTTAGCTGCTGGAATAACAACATCATTGTCACCGATCTTGGCAATCAGGTTATTACCTTTTTCTACGATCTGTGCGTCAAGGAAGTTCATCTGCGGGGATCCCATGAATCCTGCTACGAACAGGTTGCCTGGTTTCTCATACAGGTTCTGTGGTGTATCAACCTGCTGAACAACACCATCTTTCATAACTACGATTCTGGTACCAAGAGTCATAGCCTCTGTCTGGTCATGTGTTACATAGATAATTGTAGCACCAAGTCTCTGATGGATCTTGGAGATCTCGATACGCATCTGTACACGAAGTTTTGCATCCAGGTTGGAAAGAGGCTCATCCATAAGGAATACCTTAGGATTACGAACAATTGCACGACCCATAGCAACACGCTGTCTCTGTCCACCGGAAAGAGCCTTTGGTTTACGGTCAAGAAGTTTCTCAAGGTCAAGGATCCTTGCTGCTTCTTTAACTGCTTTGTCAATCTGATCCTTCGGAACTTTACGAAGCTTCAGTCCAAAAGCCATGTTATCATATACGGTCATGTGAGGATACAGAGCGTAGTTCTGGAATACCATTGCGATATCACGATCTTTAGGCTCAACATCGTTCATAACCTTATCACCAATCTTTAATGTACCACTGGTGATCTCCTCAAGGCCTGCAACCATACGAAGAGTAGTAGATTTACCACATCCGGAAGGTCCTACAAAGATGATGAACTCTTTGTCTTCGATTTCAAGGTTAAAATCCTTAACAGCCTGAAAGCCGTTTGGATAAGTTTTGTTAATGTGCTGTAATGATAAGCTTGCCATGATTCTTCCTCCAACATCCTTTGGTTTATAACTGTTTGGTATCCTCACAGTTATTTTTGTTTTTATTATTTAGTTACATGAATTTGCGTTCTTTTATAGTGATAGTATAGCGAAAACCTTTTGGAAGGGCTAGGGAAGAATCGTACAAAGTTTTTGTCGGTTTCTTGTCAATCTGACGAAAAGAAACTAATAAGGTTTCGGCAAAATGGAAAATAAAGTCAGTGTAATTTATGAAGCAGCCTTTTGGGCAAAGCTGGTAGTTACAAGATCTGTATATTCTGTACGCCTGGAAAGCTCCCCTGCATCCTGAAGGATATCCTGGAGTAGCTGAAAGCTTTCCTCATTAAAAATAAGGTTATCTTTCCAGGTATCCTGCTGATAGTATCGGGTTACGATAGCAGTTACGGTTGCAAGGTCAGTTTCCGGGAACTGAGGGGCAATCACAGTGGCAATTTCTTCTGGTGAATGGGTGCTTACATAATCCATACCTTTTTGTAGGGCATTTGTGAATTTTTGTATGATTTTCGGATGATCTTCTAAAAAGCTGGCTTTAGCACTGTAAGAGGTATACGGTACGTATCCGGAATCTGTACCAAGGGATGCTACCACATATCCGGTCCCTTCCTGCTCCAGCAAAGTAGCAGAGGGTTCAAATTCCACGGTGAAATCCGCAGAGGTATCCCCTGTGAAGGCAGCTGCTGTTGAGCCAAAATCAATACTTTGGTCTATGGTAAGATCTGTTTCCGGATCAAGACCGTTATTTTTCAGAATATATTCAAATACCATTTCCGGCATGCCGCCTTTTCGGCCACCCAGAACTTTCTTTCCTTTTAGGTCATCCCATGTAAAATCCGGCATTTCTTCCCTTGCCACAAGGAAATTTCCAGCCCGTTGGGTTAGCTGTGCAAAATTCATAACCGGATCCGTAGCTCCTTCCTGATAGGCATAGATAGATGCCTCAGCCCCCATAAAGCCAATATCTGCTTCACCGGAAATGACAGCAGTCATAGTCTTATCCGCACCAAATCCTGTGACAAGTGTAAGATCCAGCCCTTCTTCTTCAAAATAGCCCTCTTCAATTGCCACGTATTGCGGTGCATAAAAGATTGAATGTGCTACTTCATTTAAAGTAACCTTGCTAAGCGTTTTATCTTCTGTACTGTCTTTTTTCTTTGCTAATGCTGTTACTGGCAGTGCAGTAATAGTCATCATAACAGCAGCTGCCAGTGCGATCCATTTTAATTTTCTCATACAGATACTCCTTTTTGACTTCTGCTGTTAAGATATGCCGTAAATCTTAAATGGTGTATGCGCAGACTATTCAAGATTAAATAATGTGGACATAAAAAGAGGGCAGTGTTATAATTTTTTCTAAAAAATGTAATACATAATGTATCAGAATGTTTACGGTTGTAAGGCTTTTATCTGTAAAGGAACAGGAACAAAATTAATGAAAGAGAAAGCATATTTTCATCTGCCTGGGTTGTTTGAATTTTATGAACTGTACCGGATGTTTTTGCCATTATTCCGGGAACACAGGGAGTATTTTTATGACTGGTGTGAAATAGGTTCCATATATGGTGCTCCATCAGACTGTATCTGGGGAGGAGGCAGGACAGGATTCGGAGAGAATGATCCTAAGGAGGTACTTGAGCTGATGCAGGAATATGGAATTTCTGCCCGGCTGACCTTTAGCAATTCCCTTCTGCGCCAGGAACATCTTTTGGATAGGAAATGCAATACACTGTGCCGATTGTTTGAGAAAAACACGGAACCGCAAAATGGTGTAATCATTTATTCAGAATTGCTTCTGAAATATATTAAGAAGCATTATCCGGGATTCTATTTCGTTTCTTCCACCACCAAGGTTCTGACGGATTTTACACAGTTTGAGAAAGAAATCAGGAGAAAAGATTTCTGTTATGTAGTGCCGGACTTCCGGTTAAATAAGACCTTCGATCAGTTGAACACACTGACCCAGGCTGAGAAGAATAAAGTGGAATTTCTCTGTAATGAATGTTGTTGGTTCGGCTGCAGGAACAGAAAAGCCTGTTATGAAACAGTCAGCCGTAAAAATCTGGGCGAAAACTGCCCGGAGTATCGCTGCAAGGCACCGGAGGGAGAAAAGGGTTATTTATTTTCCAAGGCTATGAAAAATCCGGGATTTATTGGAATCGATGATATCAGAAATATTTATCTTCCAATGGGATTTTCAAATTTTAAGATAGAAGGCAGAGGGCTTGGAAGTGCCCTGATATTGGAATTTTTGCTCTATTACATGACCAAACCGGAATATCAGATACATGTCAGGGAAAAAATATATCTGGACAGTATGCTGGACTTGTTTTGAGAAACAATGTACTAACAGTAACGAAAATTACACTACACGTTTCCTTTTGTGTGTGGATATGATACAATTCATGGATGAATAATAGAGGAAAGCCGGGAATCTGATTATGAAAAAGCAATTAAATTACGTAGATATAATAAAAGAAACGGTGGTTCTCACCTGGGCGGTAGCTATCATAGCAGCTGCGGTTTATTTTTTTCTGGTGCCAAGCCATACTTCAGTCAGCAGTATTTCAGGTCTTGGAATTGTGCTGTCCAATTTTGTACCAATTCCCTTGTCTGCAATTACTATGGTTCTGAATGTGGTGCTTTTGATCATAGGTTTTATCACTTGTGGAAGAGAGTTTGGAATAAAAACGGTTTATACAAGCATTATGCTGCCTGTATTTATTGGTCTGTTTGAGAGGATATTTCCAGATATGGGTTCTATGACCGGCAGCCAGGAGTTGGATGTGCTTTCCTATATCCTGGTGGTCAGTGTGGGACTTAGTATTCTTTTTAATAGAAATGCATCCTCCGGCGGGTTGGATATTGTGGCAAAGATTATGAATAAGTACCTTCATATGGAACTGGGAAAGGCAATGTCCCTGTCCGGGATGTGCGTGGCTCTTTCCGCAGCACTGGTATATGATAAGAAAACGGTTGTGCTGAGTATTCTTGGAACCTATTTTAACGGCCTTGTGCTGGATCATTTTATTTTTGACCACAATATTAAGCGAAGGGTATGCATTATCACAAAAAAAGAAGAAGAACTTCGCAGGTTCATTATTGAAGAACTGCATAGTGGAGCCACTATTTACGAATCCATAGGTGCCTACAATATGCAGAAAAGGAATGAGATCATTACTATTGTAGATAAGACAGAATATCAGAAACTGATGAATTTCATTAACAATCAGGATCCAAAAGCTTTTGTTACGGTGTACAATGTTTCGGACATGCGCTACCAGCCGAAAAAATAAAAGGGATAAGAGAACAGGGGAAGTCAAGACAGAGGATTTATAAAACAATAAAATACTGCGAACAAAGTGAACAGTAACAACTTGATAGCTGTAGATAAGATAGTAAAAGAAAGAGGCAGATGATGAAAGCAGGGATCATTGGAACAGGATTTGCAGCAGAGGTACATATGAAAGCACTTCGTGCCTGTAATGTGTCTGTTGATGTGGTAATGAGTCAGAAAGAAGAGCATGCAAAAGCATTTGCAAAAAAGTGGGGGATTCCTAAATGGGTAACTTCAGTGGAGGCGATCATGGAATCAGAGGCAGATGTGATCCATATTTGCACCCCGCCGGCTACACATGGGACTCTGGTAAAATCTGCTTTAGATGCAGGAAAACATGTATTGTGTGAAAAACCGCTGAGTCTGTCACAGACAGAGGCAAAAGATCTTGCAGAACAGGCCGCAATGAGTGGAAAAATCTGTGGAATGGTATTAAATGTCCGGTATCATATGGCATGCCGGCGGGCAAAAGAACTGGTGGAGAATGGTATGATCGGACGTCCGATCCTGATCCATGGAACATATTTGCAGGAATTTGGAGCACTTCCGGCACCCTATGACTGGAGATATCATCCGGAAACCGGAGGAGAAATGCGAGCAGTTTCCGAGATCGGAACCCACTGGTTTGACATAGCAGAATATATATCAGGACAGAGGATTAAGGAAGTATCTGCCTTATTCGCATGCTATACGCCTCACCGGATTTTAAAAGACGGTATGATGTATCCAGACAAAGCTTCTGAAAAGGCGAATGAAACCGGAAGAAAAGTGCAGGCATCTGCTTCCTTGGATGGAGACAAGATAGAAGTAACATCAGAAGATGCAGCCATTATTCAGATGAAATTTGAAAATCAGGCACTGGGAAGTGTGGTACTTTCGGAAGTATCTCCTGGAAGAGGCAATCATCTTTCCCTGGAGATCACAGGAACTGACGGGAATATCTGGTGGAATGAGGAGGAAAACAATCAGTTGTTTACAGCCAGAAAGGGCGAAGGGATCCGGAAGGAGGTTTTTGCCTTTGGAAATGGATTTTCAGAAACCTTTATACAGATGTTTGAGGCTTTTTACCAGGCAGTCCAGGAAGGCAGGTCAGGGGAAACTTATCCGGATTTTGCCAGGGGAGCAAGAATCGCCAGGATCTGCCAGGGCGTGTTGGAAAGTGTCAGAACTGGCGGTGCCTGGATCAATGTAGAATAAATAGAAAAGCGTGAAAAGTAATAACATTCAGAACGAAGCAAAGATAATAGGAGAGTATATGACAGCGCAGGATGTGATTAGATTATTAGATATGGTGCCTTTGGGACAGGAAGGTGGCATGGTAAAAGAAACCTGGAAAAGTAAGAAAAAAGATCATGGGATTTCAGAGGGAAGTGCGATCTACTATCTTCTGACAGAGGATTCTTTTTCACATTTACATCGTCTCACAGGAGAAGAAGTGTATCATTTCTATATGGGAGATCCAGTGGAATTGTGTGAACTTATGCCGGATGGAAGTACAAAGCTTACAGTTCTTGGAACAGATCTTTTTAAGGGGCAGGTACCCCAGCATGTGGTTGAAGGGGGCGTATGGCAGGGATCCCGCCTGAAAGAAGGGGGAAAATGGGCGCTGCTTGGAACTACCATGTGTCCTGCATATTCTGAGAAAGAGTATGAACATGGTAACCGGGAAGAACTTTTGAAAAAGTATCCGGATGCAGCAGCATATATTCGGAAGCTCACCGGAGAAGTCAAGGATTGGTAACTATACTGCAATTACTGTACAGTTACAAGGAGTTATAAAAATATCACCAGCTTATAAAAATAGGTAAAGGTATTACAGAAAGGTAAGGAACATGAAAGTAAAGCTACTGGCACTTGATATTGATGGCACATTGACAAACGATGAAAAGAAGATCACATCAGATACGAAAAATACACTTCTGCAGGTACAGGAAAAAGGGGTAAGGCTTATGCTCGCATCTGCCAGACCGGTTCCCGGACTTTATGAGATGGCAGAAGAACTGGAACTGTACACGCATCAGGGAATCCTGATGGCTTACAATGGAGGCAGGATCATTCTGGCATCGGATGGAAGTGTTCTGTCAGAGACTAGCATGGACAAAGAGAAAACAAAAGCACTTCTTCGCTATCTGGAAACCTTGCCTGTAACAGTGATTCTGGATGATGGAAAGCAGTTTTATGTTACCGATGAAAAAGGGTATAAAGTGGAATTTGAATGCAGAAACAACCGGATGAGCTGTACAGAAGTTGATAACCTGTCCGATTTTCTGGACTTTGCTCCTGTGAAACTTCTTCTGGCAGTTGACCCGGAACAGATTCTTCAGATACAGCAGCAGATCGCAGCACATCTGGATGAGGATCTGACGGTTGTAAGAACAGCTGCTTTTTATCTGGAGATCATTCCAAGACAGATTGACAAAGGAAAAGGACTGAAGGATATCTGTAAGGTCCTTGGAATTTCCATTAAGGATGCTGCTGCATTTGGAGATTCGGAAAATGATATGCCCATGCTAGAAGCTGCAGGATGGGGAATTGCAATGGAGAATGCTGAAGAGGCAGTAAAAGATAAAGCAGATAAAGTTACTCTTTCCAATAATGAAGATGGGATCGCTTATGCAATCAAAAAATGGCTCCTGGACTGACTAAGTCAGTCGCAGGAGTTTTTCATGCATGAAAACCATCAGAATCAGTAAAAGCAGAAAGAACATAGGAAGCAGGGAGGTACTCAGGTTCTGGGCGATCAGTCCGAATACAGGGGGCATAAGAAGACTTCCCATATAAGCACTTGCCATCTGTACACCGATCACTGCCTGGGATTTATCTGCTCCAAAATGATCAGGTGTGGAATGGATGATGCATGGGTAAATAGGAGCACAGCCCAGACCTATCATCAGCAGTCCTGCTTGTGAGCCAAAGCCGACTGGCAGAAGCATAATAAGGATACCCGCCAGAATAATAGCCTGTCCCATACGGATCATCTGTGGGTCGGACAGCTTCATGGTGATAAAACCGCTAAGAGCACGCCCTACGGTAATGCCGATAAAGAACAACGCTGCAAGTCCTGCTGCTTTTTCAGCAGAAAAACCGCTGTGGAAAACAAGGTAGCTACTTGCCCATAAAATGGCAGTCTGTTCAATGCCGCAATAACAGAAGAATGCGAGCATCACTTCTTTTGCACCGGAAATAGACAGTATTTTTTTCAGCGGGAGTGGTTCTGAAGAAGCTTCTTCCTGCACCTGAGCATTTCCACCCACTTTTTTCCATAAAGGAAGACTGCATACCAGAATTGCTGTCAGCATAAACTGCAGGCAGGAAATATAACGGTATCCCATGTTCCAACGCTGTCCACCGGTAAGTACATATCCCATAATATAAGGACCAAGGGATGTGCCCAGTCCCCACATACAATGCAGCCAGCTCATATGACGGCTTGCGTAATGAAGCGCAACATAGTTATTTAAGGATGCGTCTACGCTTCCTGCACCCAGTCCATAGGGGATGGCCCAGAGGCAGAGCATCCAGAAGGAACCGCTGATAGAAAAACCAAACAGTGCGGCAGCAGTGATACCTACGCTGATCGCAGTAACCCTGCCGGTTCCCAGTTTCTTGGTAAGCCGGTCACTTTGAAGACTGGAAATAATGGTGCCCATGGAAATGATCATGGAAATAATACCGGCAGAAGAAACCGGAACTCCAAATTCAAGATACATTTTAGGCCATGCAGCTCCAAGAAGGGAATCCGGAAGGCCAAGGCTGATAAAGGATAAGTAAATAACAGCCAGTAATAAATGAATCATATTGTCAACCTCCTATCATTGTGATACGATTATATCATCATAAAATCGGAAACAGTAGAAGATAATCCTCATAAATATATGATAAAATCGCCAAAAATCCATCACCAGAGATGACTTGGAATGCAGCTTGCTTTGTAACTGTGCGGGTACCGAATTGTTACGAATACCTAACGATTGTATGATCACAGAGAATCAGAAAGGAACTAAAATCTATGGCAATCCAGGAATGTATCCAGAATATCGATAGTACAGGTCAGGAACTTTCACAGCATGGATCTTCTGTATTTCCTGTTGCCTGTTATCATGATGATCTGAAACAGGCAAATGTTGCCTGGCACTGGCATGAAGAACTGGAGGCTGTGGTAGTGTCAGAGGGAAATGTAATTTCGGCAGCCGGTTCCCGGAAAATTCAGGTAAAGGAAAGCTGTGGATTTTTCATCAATACAGGTGTACTGCATGGTGCCTGGAATGCTGAAAAGGGAAACTGCAGGTTCCATTCCCTTGTGTTTCATCCAAGGCTGATCGGCGGGAGAGATAGTATTTTCTGGCAGAAATATCTGCGCCCAATACTTACAGATACATCTCTTCAGATGGTTATTTTTGACAGTGAAGAGACATGGCATAAGGATGCCTGCGCTGCCATTGAAGAGGCATGGCAGGCAATGGTGCAGGAATATCCGGGATATGAATTTCAGGTAAGGGCTGCGTTATCCAAACTGATATTGCTGTTGTATAACCATTGTCCCTTATCAGGGCATGAGCCATCACCTAAGATATTAAGAAACGGCGAACGGATCAAGTCTATGCTTCAGTATATACAGCAGTATTATGAAGAGCCGCTGACTATTGGGATGATCGCACAGGCGGCAATGATCAGTGAAAGTGAATGTCTCAGGTGCTTCCGTGAGACGATTGGGACAACACCTATCCGTTATCTGAAGCAGTTCCGGGTACAAAGAGCTGCAGAAATGCTGATAACTACAGAGAAAAAGATTGCAGATATTGGCGAGCTGTGTGGATTTCAGGAGATGAGTTATTTTGCTAAAAGTTTCCGTGAGATGATGGGGATAACACCCTCAGAATACAGGAAGAAGGAGAAAAAGAATGAAAAAGAAATGGATTAAGGGACTGGTGGCATCACTTTGCATGCAGACCATGTTTATGGGAAATTCTGTGCAGGCAGCAGAAGGAACAAGCAATACCTGCTATGAGATTTTTGTGTATAGCTTTAATGACAGCAATGGGGATGGTATCGGTGATCTGAATGGTGTGTCCCATAAATTGGACTATATAAACGATGGAGACGAAAGTACACAAGAGGATCTGGGCTGTGATATGATCTGGCTTATGCCGGTGATGCCTTCCACTACCTATCATAAATATGATGTAATGGATTATATGGACATTGATCCGGAATATGGAACACTGGATGATTTTAAAAGCCTGGTTTCCAAGTGTCATGAAAGAGGAATCCAGGTGATCATAGATCTGCCGATGAACCACTCTTCCTCTAAGCATCCCTGGTTTTTGAAGGCCTCTGAATATCTACAGTCACTTCCGGAAGGACAGGAGCCGGATAGTGAAACATGTCCATATGTGGATTATTATAATTTTTCCAGGGAAAATCAGGCAGGATACAATCAGCTGGAGGGAACATCCTGGTTCTATGAGTCCAGATTCTGGAGTGAGATGCCGGATCTGAATCTGGGAAATCCATTGGTGCGGCAGGAATTTGAAAAGATTGTCCGGTTCTGGCAGGAACTGGGGGTGGATGGCTTCCGTCTGGATGCGGCAAAAGAATATTACAGCGATATGACGGATAAAAATGTGGAAGTTTTAACCTGGTTTAATCAGATGGTAAAGACTAATAAACCGGACGCATATATTGTAGCAGAAGTGTGGTCAGATATGGATACCTACGGGAAATATTATGCCAGCGGGATTGACAGCTGCTTTGATTTTGCTTTTGCCGGTAATGAGGGGATCATTGCAGATACTGTAAAGAAGATGAGCTCCTATAATGCTTCTTCTTATGGAAAGGCGCTGATTACCTTGCAGAATACCCTTGAAAAGTACGGGGAGGATCCGGTGGATGCACCATTTTATACCAATCACGATATGGCAAGAGGTGCAGGATATTATTCCGGAGAAGATAGCGAAAGTCAGACCAAGATCGCTCAGGCCATGAATCTTACCATGACTGGACAGGCATTTTTGTACTATGGGGAAGAGCTTGGGATGAAGGGAGCGGGAAAAGACGAGAATTTCCGTGCCCCAATGTACTGGAGTACAGACAAAAATGCAGAGGGCATGTGCAATGGACCGGAAGCTATGGATACAGTAAAGATGAAATATGGAAGTCTTGAAGAGCAGGAAAAGGATGAAGCTTCTGTGTATCAGTATGTAAAAGATGTGCTTCATTTGAGGGAAAAATATCCGGAGATCCAAATGGGAAAAGTGACTTTTGAAGAAGATCTTTCCGGAGACAATATCTGTACTATCCGTAAAAGCCTGGATGATTCGGAAATTCTGCTGGTATATAATATCTCAGGAGAACAGGAAGCTGTGGATCTTACAGGAGTAAGCCTGAATCAGAAAACACAGGGGAATATTTCGCTGGAGGATATACTGGTTGGGAAAGAGGTTGCTCCCACACTAAAGGAAGGGATTCTTCAGATGCCGGCATATTCTATTGCTGTCCTTAGGTGAAAAAGTTTTTATCAGTGGGAGGACAATCCAGGTCTCACGCACGTTCGACTTAAATACTGTGAAGATTATGTGAAATAAATAAAAGATGCTTGACGCACTAAAAAACGGGTGTTATATTACAAGTAGAACAGGGAGTGAGACTATGGAAACAAAGAGAGATTATTATCAGGTGCTTGGCATCAACAGAGATGCACAGGAAAGTACCATTAAGAAAGCATACAGAAAACTGGCAAAGAAGTATCATCCGGATTCAAATGCAGGGGATCCACAGGCTGAACAGAAGTTTAAAGAGATTACAGAGGCTTATTCTGTGCTTAGCGATCCTGAAAAAAGAAAAATGTATGATCAGTATGGCCATGCTGCCTTTGATGAAGGTGCAGGCGGTGCAGGTACCGAAGGTTTTGGCGGATTTCATGGCAATTACGGCAGGAGTGGCGATGGCTACCAGGAATATCATTTTGAAGGTGGTGACATGGATGATATTCTGAAAAATATGTTCGGCGGCTTTGGGAACAGAAGCTCCCATGGATTTGGCGGCTTTGGAAGTAGTTTCGGTGGCTCATCAGATGGCTTCCATCAGGGATTTGGCACAGGCAGAGGTGGCTTCGGAGGTTTTGGAGGCAGCCGTGATGGTGCTGATCTGAATGCCGATGTGACAGTAAGCTTTGACGAGGCAGCTTTTGGCTGTGAGAAACGGATTTCATTATCGGATGCCAATGGTATAGGGAAAACACATACATTGCAGGTGAAGATCCCGGCAGGTATTGATACCGGAAAAAGCATCCGGCTTCGTGGAAAGGGGCAGCCAGGTGCAGGTGGCGGCCAGCCTGGAGATCTGATTTTGAAGATCCATGTTATGCCTAAGACCGGTTTTGAGAGAAAAGGACAGGATGTATATACAATATTGAATATCCCATTCACTACCGCTGTGTTAGGTGGAGAAGCAGTTGTGCATACTTTGTATGGCGATGTGATGTGCCGGATCAAGGAAGGCACACAGTCCGGAACGAAAATCCGTCTTAAGGGGAAAGGCATTGTATCAATGAAAGATCCCTCTGTACGGGGAGACCAGTATGCAGAGGTCAGGATCCAGGTTCCAAGGAATCTGAGCAGGGAGTCAAAAGCAAGATTGCAAGCATATGAAGACAGCATGAACCAATTTGAAAATGCCAGATATTCTGCATGAGTGAAAAAATAACATATTTCTAAAAAGTTTATTATTGACGGTGCAGTGCTTTTTATGCCAATATTAACATTGGTGTATAAGGACTGCACTTATTTTGTTTGGAGACACCAGTATAGTGACAATTAAGGCAAGTCAATATGGCGATTACTTAATATTTGCTGTATTAGGTATTTGGAATATCTTATCTGGAAATAAGAAACAGTCCTACAGAATTTTCGAGGGAGGTAATCATGATAAATAAACGAGAGTGCGGTGTACTGCTTCCAATCAGCAGCCTGCCGTCAAAGTACGGAATCGGGTGTTTTTCAAAGAGTGCATATGATTTTGTAGATGAACTGAAGGCAGCAGGACAGTGCTGCTGGCAGATTTTGCCCCTTGGTCCGACCAGCTATGGGGATTCTCCCTATCAGTCTTTTTCCACTTTTGCAGGTAATCCTTATTTTATCAGTCTGGAAGATCTGATCCAGGAGGGTGTGCTTACAGAAAAAGAATGCAATAGTGTAGACTTTGGAAATAAAGCAGATGATATTGATTATGAAAAGCTGTATAAGGGACGGTATAAGCTCCTCCGTAAGGCATATGGCCGCAGTGATATTACCAAGAATCAAGATTTTCTGAAATTCCAGAGGGAACAGGGATATTGGTTAAAGGACTATGCACTGTTTATGGCTGTCAAGGACAGGTTTGAGGGTGCACCGTGGAGTGAGTGGGCACAGGATATCCGCCTGCGCTGGCAGAATGCGTTGGATTATTACAGACAAGAGCTTTATTATGAGATTGAATTTCAGGAGTATATGCAGTTTAAGTTCTATGAGCAGTGGGGCAAATTAAAGGCATATGCAAATAGTAGAGGGATTCGTATTATTGGAGATATCCCGATTTATGTTGCACTGGATAGTGCTGATACATGGGCAAGTCCGTGGCTGTTTAAACTGGATGAAGAAAATCAGCCTACACAGGTGGCCGGATGTCCTCCCGATGGCTTTTCTGCTACCGGACAGTTATGGGGCAATCCGCTGTATAACTGGGATGTTCACAGACAGTCAGGTTTCGACTGGTGGGTGAAACGTCTTGCTCATTGCTTTAATATGTATGACATTGTACGAATCGACCATTTCCGTGGCTTTGATGAGTATTATGCAATTCCATTTGGCGATACGACTGCAGAAAATGGCTGGTGGGAAAAGGGACCTGGAATGGATCTTTTCCGTACTATTTCTTACAGACTTGGTGACAGAGATATTATTGCAGAGGATCTGGGCTTTATGACAGATACTGTAAAACAGCTGGTAGAGAACAGCGGATTACCCAATATGAAAGTGATCGAGTTTGCATTTGATGCAAGAGATACAGGAAATGCCAGCGATTATCTTCCACATAATTATCC
This sequence comes from Blautia ammoniilytica, assembly GCF_025566965.1. Lineage (NCBI taxonomy): Bacteria > Bacillati > Bacillota > Clostridia > Lachnospirales > Lachnospiraceae > Blautia > Blautia ammoniilytica. Next base: position 100,619 of record NZ_JAOQJL010000013.1, read on the forward strand.
CAGAAACTGTGTGGTTTATACAGGTACCCATGATAATGAGACATTGAGAGGCTGGTTCCGCGATATTTCTCCGGAAGAGCGAAGACTGGTTCGTCAGTATTTGAGAAACTTCCATGATTCAGACGAAGGTATCTGCGAGGATCTGATCACACTGGTTATGAGAAGTGTGGCGAATCTTTGCATTATTCCGATGCAGGATTATCTGGGACTGGATAACAGTGCCAGGATCAATCAGCCATCTACTTTGGGCAAAAACTGGAGATGGCGTCTGAAAAAGGGACAGTTTACGAAAAAGCTGCAGAAGGAAATGCTGGATTTGGCTACCAGATACGGAAGAAGAAACTGGACAAAGACAGAAGAAGAACTGGAAGCAGAAAAACTGGAAACAGAAAAGAATAAGAAATAAAGGTCAAGGGCTGATGCTGTATTTTTGCATCAGCCCTTTTTTAAAAAAACAGCTGTTTTTTAATGATAAACCGAATATTTTGATTTAAAGAAATCAATGACTGCAGATATGGCAAGAGATGCACAGAGTAGAACAAGGGTGATCAGCAGCCAGTTATGGAAAGAATAAATAAAGTCCGTGAAATAGTATTCAAAAATCAGCGTATGCAGAAGAAACATATTCATGGAATGCTTTCCAAGTAAAGATAAAAATGGAAAACGGAATCCTTTCAGATCTGTAAGAATAAAGAAAATACCGGAAAGGATCAACGCTAGCAATCCGTCTGTAAGATCTTCGTGACCGCATTTAAAACGGAAAGTAAGGATGACAAGAAACAAAAATGCAAAAAAAACCAGTGCCAGGCTATAAAATACAGTATCCGATTTAATGGACTTTAATTTTTTCCTTAGAGAAAACAGATATCCATAAATATTTTCACTGGCGGCCATGATCCCAAGGAGCATGGTGAAAAGGTAAGTGGTGAATGCAGTGAGAGGGATCCCTAAATATGTTAACATGGCAGCCACAACTACAGCGGATAAGCCAAAATGGTCATACAGGGAAATCAGCAAAGGCATGGCAAAGACCATCAGGATGGCTACGGACATGTACCACCAGGTTTCGTTATAGGATGGTGTTCCAAAGAAGCTGGCAAGTCCCGAGGCATCGATAATCATATAAAAGATACCTTTTAAGCCGCCTTCTTTAAAGTAAATCCCAAGTCGGTCCACTCTTAAGAAAAAGGTAAGGATACTGATAAGGTAAACGATCAGAAAACCGAAAGCAAGCTTCTTATAGCGATGCCATACGTAACCTGTCTGCTGGTCTTTTGGCTTCTGGCGAAGAGAAATGGTGATTCCGCATGCTGACAGAAAGACAAAGATGGCTACGCATATTTTGCTTAGTGCACTTAAGGTCATTATTTTATCGATAGGGATCAATCTGGAAGAAACATGATACTTTTCAACAAGATCTGCGGAACAGCTGAAAAGATGATGGAACAGCATCAGGATGATTCCTGCTCCTTTCAGTACAAATGTTACATTTTTACTGAAAAAGACAGGGCATTCCGGATTGGATTGACTTTTTGAAGAAGACATAAAAACCTCCAATAAATAAGCGTTTATAAATTTGAAACCAGCACATTATTCTGCGAATAAGTGTACTAAGTTATGTTGCTGCAGCCACAGCCAACTGGATTATAGCATAGAAAGAAATAAAGGTCACTACTTGCCAAAAAATGCAGATGGTGCTATAATATATCCGTTCGCAGATATAGTTCATTGGTAGAACATCAGCTTCCCAAGCTGAGGAGGCGGGTTCGATTCCCGTTATCTGCTTGCTGAACCCCTGAACGCTTGTAATAGAAGGGCACTGAAAAAGTCTGATTCTAAAAAAGAATTGGGCTTTTTTTCGTATTTCCATTATAATAGAAATATAAGGAGGGAGCGGCTACC
>NZ_JAOQJL010000014.1:0-10434 GCF_025566965.1 Blautia ammoniilytica
AAGCAGTTCATGGCTAATTAAAGGGAACAAAAAGAAAGGGAATGCACAATCCAGACGGTATCAGCGGCAGGCTACAAGAATAAATTGTGATTTCACAAGATTGGTGTTATAATAAGAGAAAAGTTCCTGCCGGGGCAACCGCCCCGGTGGTATGGATAGAAAGGCAGGAAAACAATATGCACATCAGCTATAAACCACTCTGGCACACACTGTTAGAGCGTGATATGAGAAAAGAGGATTTAAGGCTTGCTGCTGGTATGACAACAAATATGATTGCCAACATGAGCAAAGAGGGAAAGCACATCAGCATGGATACATTAGCCCGTATCTGTGAAACTCTGAATTGTGAGATTACTGATGTGATTGAGTTAGTACCAGACGAGCCTGCTTCCACAGGAGGTAAGGAACATGAGCGAATTGAAACCAAGAATAACGGAAAACGGAATTGATTATATCCTTGTCGGAGATTACTACATTCCAGGCTTGAAACTGCCGGAGGAACACCGCCCTATCGGAAAGTACGGACGAATGCACCGGGAATATTTAAGAGAAGTCCACCCAGCCAGATTGAATACATTGATACTGACCGGAGAATTGTTGACATATCTTGCAGACCTGAATGAACAGGCACAAAAACGGTTAGACACTATCATGGAGCAGATGAAAGCTACCGAGGGCGTGACAGAGGAATTGAAGTGTACCCGACAAATGGAATGGGTGCAGCGTTGCAATAACATTCACAACAGGGCAGAAGAAATTGTTTTGTATGAGATGATTTATTCATAACGGGAGCAATTAAATCGGAGGTATATAAGATGATTGAAATTGTATTTGGTGAAAGTGCCTGTGGAAGTTTGAAAATTGCCCAAACTTACGGCAAGGGAAAGTATAGAGGAAGTGCTGTTTCAATATTTATGAGGCACGAAGACGGGAGTGTTCCATCTTCAGATGAAATGAAAAAGGCACAGCTTCAAGCACAGGAACAAGAACGCATTGCTTGGGAGAATGCTATTCCATTGGGAGGCAAGAGCAGTGATGTTTATTGTTTTGATATGGCTCTTAGTGTGGGAGATATTTCTGATAATGGAATTGGCGAACAGCGGAAAAATATTTTCAAGAAAATGCTGTCTGTCTGCTTTGTAGAGGATTTAGATTATCAGGTTGAAGAAAAAATACAGAAAATTAAAACTACATTGACCTCAGTGATTGAACGATATGTAGCTGGGGAAGAAATTCGCATTTGGTATAGCTATAATCCAGATGAGCTTTGTGGTATGTATTGGCTTATGAAACAACTTCAACCATTAAACTGCCAGACAACAATTTATTTGGTTAAGTTACCTACATGGGAATATGGAAAAGAAAATACTATGACATCCAAAATAGCATGGGGCGAGGTCTCTCCTGGCGAATGGGGAAACTATATAACTCTACAAGAGAAAGCTAATCCTGTATTTCTTTCAGCTTGTACTATGAAATGGAATCAACTTCAAAATGAAAATGCACCTTTGCGTGCAATGTTAAATGGTAAATTGCAAAGCGTTTCAGAAGATATATATGATAGTTTCATTCTTCGTGAAATTGCGGAACAGCCAGAGCAATTCAAAATGGCTATTGTCATAGGTAATGTTTTAGGAAAATATCAACTTGGAATTAGTGATGTATGGATTTCCAATCGCATTGATAAAATGCTTGAAGATGGTGTGTTGGAAATTATACAGGACGCACCAAAGGGAGAAACAAATTATCGCCGAATATTAAGAAAACGAATGAAATAATAACCACAGCACAAACCGCTGCTACATGGAATCCAACAAACCATGCAACAGCGGTTTTCCTTTACCGTTTTTTCCTCTGGCTGATAGGCGTTCCCATTTTCTTTGATTTTTTGAGAATACGAATGAACCAGCGAAATTCTTCTTCTGACAGGTTTTTATAGTTGATACCAAGCTGCTTGCAGTAAAGGATAACCAGTTTTTCATCTCGACTGCCCTTGAAATTTTCGACCGCTTCCAGATTTTCTTTCAGTTCATCGGCAACGGTAGTTTGGGGCGCACTCTCGCTGTCCTTTTTGTGGAATTCCCGAATATCCCGGATAATCAGGTTGAGGTCATCCAGAACCATGTGACTGAAATACTCATCATCACTGATATGTGCGGCTTGCAGCACCTTCAAATGCGGGTCATCTTCGCCGGGGCGATACCGTTCAATAATTTCATGCCGGACGGTATCAACAAGGGAGTTGAGATTTTGGATTTGCATGGTGGCAATCCCGTCCACATAAATCTCAATGTCCGCAAGAAACTTGATAAAGTCCTTATGGGTGGCAAGTTCGCAGAGCAGACGGTTGTTAATCCGACCGCTTTTCAGCAGTGCCACCATCTCATCGTTCAAATGCAGCTCCGTCAGTGGCGTGTTGATCTGCTCCCTGTTCTCTGTCCGGCACAGCAGATAATCGACGGAAACCCCATAGAAGTCTGCCAGCGTGATAAGGTTGCCATGATTGATTTCCTTATAATCCTCTTTTTCATAACTGCCAAGGGCTGATTTAGAAATGCCCGTCAGCTTTGATAGTTCTTCCAGATTTAAGCCTTTGTCTTTGCGGAGTTCCCAAAGGCGTTCCTGTATGCTTGTTGCAACTTTCATGGGCGCACGCTCCTTTCCGGTGGTTTTATTTCTGCCGTTTAACTGGATTATATCACACTTTCCGCAATCGTGGAAATTTCTGATTTTCCCCCTGATTCCTACTTTGTGGATATACGGCACAGGGCACAAAAATGTTCTATGATACAGGTAGTTCATCGATGGATTATTCCAATCGAATGACCAGCCTGTGTGGGATATGCTTCCCCGGCGATGTAGCGCCATGACTTTTGGCAGGGATATGGAGGAACCCTGACCGAAACGAGCGTACCAAAGGGAGCGATACGCCGCTGTGAGATTCAGGGGAGGAACGACACCGGGGAGAACTGGCGAACTGACACCGAAATGATACCGAAACACGACAATTTGATAGGGAGATAGTCTACCCTATCGCTGAGACTTCGGGAGATTTTAAGCGGCTCTATGGCTGTAATTTTGCCGAAAATCGCCCCGAAACCATACACGAAAACGGGAGGAAACGTAACATGCCGAGAATGAGCAAAAAGCGGAAGCATGAGCTTTCCTTTTACCTCAATGACCGGGGGCGTGTCACTTACAACGAATTATGCCGGAAATGCCAGCATGGGTGCAAGCAGAGCTTCCGGGCGGTTGTGATTGACTGCCCCCGTTATTTATCCAAACGAGCAAAGAAAAAGGAGGAACACACCGAATGAATTTTGAATTTATGACGATAGACACACCATTGCCGCCCTGTATGCCATTTCCCAGAGCGTTGACAGGATTTCCAGTCAGCAGCACCGCAAAGGTCATGTACTGCCGGATGTTGGACGCTATGCTTTTCAGAGGGCAGGCGGACGAGAACGGGATTCTTTTTGTCTGCTTCCCTATCACAGCCATTGCCGCAGTCCTGTCCCGCAGCCTCATGACGGTCAAGCGTTTTTTGAATGAACTGGAAACCGCCGGACTTATCATGCGGGTGCGTCAGGGCGTGGGAGAACCGAACAGGATTTATGTGCTGATACCGGGAAAGGAGGGCGCTACCCTTGCCTGATACCTCAAAGCTGGGAAAGCTCAACCGGGAGTTGGAGAAAAGCGAAAAGAAACTGCGGAAAGCCATCAATGATGAAAAGGCATTGCAGCACCAGTTGAAGCAGCTTACCCGAAAGGAACGGACGCACCGGCTCTGTACTCGTGGCGGTATGCTGGAAAGTTTTCTGCAAGAGCCGGAACGCCTGACAGATGATGATGTCATGCTGTTGTTGAAACTCATTTTTCACAGACAGGACACGCAGGAACTATTGAAAAAACTGCTGGAATGGGAGATGCCGGAACCCCCTTAGTTTACTAAGGGCGCAATTATACACCACCCAAAGGTTGGTGCATTGCGTTCTCCGAAGGCTCCTCGCCGGAGGGCTGTGATTTTCCGCAGTCATGGTCTGCTCCAAATCATACAGGGGACGCTACGCTTCCCCTGCGCTGGCTGTCGCCAGCTACCCTTTTGTGGACTTGCCGCCCGGAAACACCTTGCGCTGCAAGCTGTTCCCGTCCAGCAAGTTTTATCAGTCGAGCTATCCTTATCTACGGTAATTTAGTATAATAAGGTCAAAAAACAGAACGCTATCATTGTGCAACCGATATGCAACTGATAATTGCTTGATAGTTGGTGGTAGCAACACGGTAATTCAGATAGAATAAAGCCAACAAAGAAAGGAGGTCATCCAAATGTTAGTAAACATCATTATGATTGTAGTCGGAATAGTTTTCTCATGTATCTTTGTCGGCTTGCTTATCCTTGTTATTCGTGCATTGCTTAAATATATCCGTACAGAGAAATGAAGCCAACAGCAACATTAGGAGGTGGTCAAATGAAAGTAACCGTATTTATGATAATCGTTGGAATAATTTTCTTATGTATCTTTGTTGGTTTGCTTACCCTTATTGTTCGTGCATTACTCAAATATATCCATTCAAAAGATGTACGGCAGGAAAAATCCGTAGTGAGGAAATCGTTGGGTGAAGCACTCAAAGTACACAGAACACAGTGCAAAATGACGCAGGAATTTGTTGCTGAAACGATTGGTGTTAGCAGGCAGGCTGTTTCAAAATGGGAAAATGGAACATCCGACCCTTCCACATCAAATCTTTTTGCACTTGCAAAACTTTACGGTATTTCTGTTGAAGAATTACTAAAAGAAGTTGAATAATCTTCATGCAGATATTTTATTTCATCATCGGGCCACCCTGACCCGAACTTTCAAAACTGAATACCAGCCGCCCACCGGCGGCACCACCGAGCAGGAAATCTGAAAAGGTCTCCTGCTTTTTTTCTGCCCCAAATGAGGTGGTAAAACGCCACCCCATCCACCAATTACCGAAAGGAGGGACACGAAATGCCCTGTCCACACAACGAAATCTCGATTGTGCAGCGAAGCCAACAGCAGTCTGCGGTTGCCGCCGCTGCCTACCAGAGCGGCGAAAAGCTGTTCTGTGGATACGATCAGGAAGTGAAGCACTACCCGGAAAAGCGTGGTATCGTCCACAATGAAATCTTGCTTCCGGCAAATGCCCCACGGTCGTATGCAGACCGCAATACTTTATGGAACGCCGCCGAAGCGGTGGAGAAGCAATGGAATTCCCAGCTTGCAAGGCGGTGGGTGCTTACCATCCCCAGAGAGATACCGCCCGACCAGTACGCCGCCCTTGTCCGGGATTTCTGCAATCAGCAGTTTGTTTCCAAAGGAATGTGCGTGGATTTTGCCATCCATGACAAAGGGGACGGAAACCCTCACGCTCATGTCATGCTGACTATGCGGGCAATGGATGAACATGGGAAATGGCTTCCCAAGAGCCGCAAGGTTTATGACCTTGACGAGAACGGGGAACGGATAAAACTTCCGTCCGGCAGATGGAAAAGTCACAAGGAAGATACGGTTGACTGGAACGACCGCAAGTATTGTGAAATCTGGCGGCATGAATGGGAGATCATCCAGAACCGCTATCTGGAAGCCAACAACCGCCCGGAGCGGGTGGATCTCCGTTCTTATGAAAGACAGGGGCTTGATATTATCCCTACCGTCCATGAGGGTGCTGCTGTCCGGCAGATGGAAAAGCGAGGGATTCAGACCAACATCGGAAATCTGAACCGGGAAATCAAAGCCGCCAACAGCCTGATGAAGTCTATCCGGCAGCTTATTAAAAATCTCAAAGGCTGGATTATCGAGCTTAGTGAAAAACGAAAAGAACTGCTTGCGGAAAAAGCTGCGGAGGAAGCGGTATTTCTTCCCAATCTGTTGATGAAGTACATGGAGGTACGAAAGGCAGAACGGAGCGACTGGACACGGGCGGGACAAAACCGTGGAACTTCCAAAGACTTAAAGGCAGTCAGCGAAGCCCTGTCCTATCTTCAGAGAAAGGGACTTTCCACCGTGGAGGATTTGGAAAACTTTATAGAAACGTCCGGGAAATCTGCCGCCGACTACCGAAAGCAGATGAAGCCAAAGGAAACCCGCAGCAACGTGATTGACGCTATCCTTGCCGCCCGGACGGACTGTAAGGAATGTAAGCCCGTTTATGAGAAATACCAGAAGATATTTTTCAAGAAAACTAAGGAAAAATTCAAGCTGGAACACCCGGAGGTTGCCCGGTTTGAGAAAGCCAGTGCCTACCTTGCCAAGCACCCGGATGATAAGGACAGCACGAAAAAGGAGCTTTTGCAGGAACAGGCGAAGCTTGTGGGCGAAATCGCAGACTTGAAAGTACCGTTGACCGAGGTGCAGGAAGATTTGAAGAAGCTGCGGGACATCCGCTACTGGGTACGGAAAGCCACACCCGGCACAGAGGAAAGCAAAGAGCCGCCCAAGAAGCAGCCCCTCAAAGAAGTCTTGCAGGATAAGGCTGACGAGAAGAAAGCACAGAAAAACGCCCCGGCGCAGACGAAACACAAACAACAGGATATGGAACTTTAACAGGCACTTGCCATTTTCAGATTGAGAATGATAAGTGCCTTTTCTTTTTTACAAGGAGGAATTGATTTGAATGTATTTGAAGCTGTGAAGCAGTCCGTTACGACAAGACAGGCTGCGGAGCATTACGGAATCCGGGTAAACAGAAACGGGATGGCTTGCTGCCCGTTCCACAACGATAAGACCCCCAGCATGAAGCTGGACAAGCGTTTCCACTGCTTCGGATGTGGTGCAGATGGGGATGTGATTGATTTTGTAGCTGCCCTGTACGGGCTGGGGAAAAAGGAAGCCGCCGCACAGTTGGCGAGTGACTTCGGGCTTGCCTATGAGGACTGGAAGCCACCGGGCAGGGCAAGGAAGCCCAAGCCCCGGCAGAAATCCCCGGAAGAACAGTTCCGGGAAGCAAAGGCACATTGCTTCCGTGTCCTTGCCGATTATCTACACCTCTTACGGGTATGGAAAACCGACTATGCCCCGCACTCCCCGGAGGAAGCGTTTCATCCCCGGTTCGTGGAAGCCTTGCAGAAGCAAGCCCATGTGGAATATCTGCTGGATGTGCTGCTGTTCGGGGAGACAGAGGAAAAAGCGGTTTTGATTATGGACTACGGAAAGGATGTGATACAGCTTGAACAGCGAATGGCAGAGCTTGCAGCCGCAGACGCAGCAAGAACTAAAAAACACCATGAACGCCATGCAGCCGCCCCAGAGCGTTGAGGAAGTAAAGGCAACTCTGGAAACCACCGAGAAAGGCGGCGTCCGCCAGAGCATACGGAACTGCCTGACCGTATTCCAGCGTGACCCTGTGCTTGCCGGGGCAATCGCCTACAACATCCTGACCGACCGCAAGGACATCATAAAGCCCATCGGTTTTCACAGAGAAAGCACAGCCCTGACCGATACGGACATGAAGTATCTGCTTCTCTATCTGGAGGAAACCTACGGGCTTACCAGTGAGAAAAAGATTGAAACCGCCATCGGGATTGTGGCGAATGAGAATAAGTACCACCCCATCCGGGATTTTCTGAACAGCCTTGCATGGGACGGGACTGAGCGCATCCGCTTCTGTCTGCGGCACTTTCTGGGAGCTGATGTGGACGATTACACCTATGAAGCCTTGAAGCTGTTCATGCTGGGGGCGATTACAAGGGCATTTAAGCCCGGAAGCAAGTTTGAAATCATGCTGTGTCTGGTAGGCGGTCAGGGGGCTGGCAAATCCACCTTCTTCCGGCTGCTGGCAGTCCGGGACGAGTGGTTTTCCGATGATTTGCGGAAGCTGGACGATGATAACGTGTACCGCAAGCTGCAAGGTCACTGGATAATTGAAATGTCGGAAATGATGGCAACCGCCAATGCCAAGAGCATTGAGGAAATCAAGTCCTTTCTAAGCCGCCAGAAAGAGGTTTACAAAATTCCCTATGAAACTCACCCGGCAGACCGCCCCCGTCAATGCGTGTTCGGCGGCACTTCCAACGCCCTTGACTTTCTCCCCCTTGACCGTTCCGGCAACCGCCGATTTATCCCGGTCATGGTGTACCCGGAGCAAGCCGAGGTTCACATTTTGGAGGACGAAGCCGCTTCCAGAGCCTATATCAGCCAGATGTGGGCGGAAGCAATGGAGATTTACCGAAGCGGCATGTTCAAGCTGTCATTCAGCCCAGCCATGCAGCGGTATCTCAAAGAACACCAGCGGGATTTTATGCCGGAGGACACCAAAGCCGGGATGATACAGGCTTACCTTGATAAGTACACCGGGGAAACGGTCTGCTCCAAGCAGCTCTACAAGGAAGCCTTAAACCACACCTTTGATGAGCCGAAGCAATGGGAAATCCGGGAAATCAACGAGATAATGAACCAGTGCATTACCGGGTGGAACTACTTTTCCAATCCGAGGATGTTTGCGGAATACGGCAGACAAAAGGGCTGGGAGCGTGAAATCCCGGCAACGGACACCGACAACCCGCCCGAAAAATCTATGGACGGTTTTGTGGAGGTCACAGAGCAGATGGAGCTTCCATTCTGAAAATGACAGCCCGTTGCCGACTTCGTTGCTATCCCGTTGCCGAGCCGGTTGCCGGGGAAAATCCCTTATTTCCGGGCTTTTTCCCTCTCTGACAACCAAAACAACAGAAAAATAAAAGAAAAGTATAAATAGTAATCAACGCCAGATTGAGATTGTTTGCAAGGTCTTTTGAAGCCCGTTGCCGGACTTCGTTGCCGACCGTTCTCTGTCTGGCTATTTTCATGTATGGAGGATAACTGCCTATGGCGAAAAATAAGACCAAGATTGAAGTGACAACCGTATTTGACGGGGAACTGGACGCCACCGATGTGTTCGTCAGCCTGATTTCCCAGAAATACGGCAAAACAAATACAAAAGAATATCTTGCTAAAAAGAAAGATTTGAAGTATAATGAAGATGAGGTTCAACAGAGCCAGATACCGTCTGGATTGTGTGGGTAAATGGCTATGATGAACGAAATGGAATACAGAACAATCGGTTCAGCACTTGCCGGGGGCTATCGTGCGGCGGTCTATTGCAGGCTGTCAAAGGACGATGACCTGCAAGGCGAAAGTGCCAGTATCGCAAACCAGCGTGATATGCTGGAAAAATACTGCGAAAAGCAGGGATGGGAGGTTGTGGCAGTCTATCAGGACGATGGCTTCACAGGTCTTAATATGGAGCGTCCTGATTTACAGAGAATGTTGAGAGCCATTGAGCGCAGGCAAATCAACCTTGTCATCACGAAAGACCTCAGCCGACTGGGGCGTAACTATCTGCAAACAGGGCATTTGATTGAGGACTTTTTCCCAAGAAACGGTGTCCGCTATATCGCCATGAATGACGGTATCGACACTCTGCGGGATAACAACGATATTGCCCCGTTCAAGAATATCCTGAACGAGATGTACAGCAAGGATATTTCCAAGAAAGTCCATTCATCTTATCTTCTGAAAGCGCAGAAAGGACAGTTTACCGGGTGTCTTGCCCCGTTTGGGTATCGGAAAGACCCGGAGGACAAGAACCATCTGCTCATTGACGAGGAAACAGCCCCGATTGTGCGGCTGATTTTCGGATATGCCCTGAACGGTCATGGTCCGAACTATATCCGCAGACGGCTGGAGGAAGAAAAAATCCCCTGCCCTACATGGTGGAACCGGGAACGGGGGTTTCGCAATACCCGCACCAAATGGGAAAAGAAAGACCCGGAAAACGGGCGGTATATGTGGGACTTCTCCGTTATCAAAGACCTTTTGATGAATCCCGTCTACACCGGGGCGATTGCTTCCCAGAAAAAAGACTACCGCTTCAAAATCGGCACGATTGGGGAAAAGAAGCCGGAGGACTGGATTGTGGTGGAGGGACAGCATGAACCGCTGATTGACCGCATGAGCTTTGATATTGTGCAGAACAAGCTGAAATCCCGCCAGCGTCCGGGGCAGACCAATGAAATCAGCCTGTTTGCCGGACTGATAAAATGCGGCGAGTGTGGGAAGTCGCTGACGATACGCTACACAAACGCAAAACATCCCCAGCAGATTTACTCCTGCAAGACCTACAATGCCTTTGGAAAGAACCACTGCACCCAGCATCGGATTGACTATGACACCCTTTACAGCCATGTGCTGCGGAAAATCCGGGAATGTGCCAGAGCTGCCCTGATGGACGGGGAAGCGGTTGCCGACCGCCTGACCAATACCTGTGAAGCAGAGCAGCGGGAACAGCGGGAAGCAATGGAACGCTCCCTTACAAGGGACGAGGAACGGATTGAGGTTCTGGACAAAATGGTCATGCGGCTTTATGAGGATATGATTGCAGGGCGTATCAGTGAGCAGAATTTCAACACCATGCTGGAAAAGACACAGACCG
>NZ_JAOQJL010000014.1:10832-86312 GCF_025566965.1 Blautia ammoniilytica
CAACAGATCACAGACTGGCTGAAAGAAATGCTTATTAGTGCCATTATGGGAAATCTGTCGGGGATGTTTGAGTCCGTCAACAATCAGGTTGGCGAGATAGCAACCTCCGTGGGCAGAACTCCGGAGAGTTTCTCTCCGGAGATTTTTGCTATGGTTCGCAACATCTCCGAATCAGTAATTATTCCCATAGCAGGCTTGATTTTAACATTCATAGCCTGTTATGAGCTGATTCAGCTGATAATTGACCACAACAACCTTGCTAATTTTGAAACCTGGATTTTCTTCAAATGGGTTTTCAAGACCTTTGTTGCGGTCATGCTCATCACCAACACATTCAATATTACAATGGCGGTTTTCGATGTAGCACAGCACGTTGTAAATGCCAGTGGCGGCATTATAGCCGGTAACACAGCCATAGACGCTTCTGGACTGGAAGCGCTGGAAGAAACGCTTCAGGGAATGGACTTAGGTCCTCTGATTGGCTTGTTGCTGCAATCTTTCGTTGTGCAGATTACAATGTCTGCCCTTGCCATTATCATTTTTGTCATTGTTTATGGCAGAATGATTGAAATCTATTTAATGGTGAGCCTTGCACCCATTCCATTCTCAACTTTTGCAAATCGTGAACAAAATCAGATCGGGCAGAACTATCTGCGCTCTTTATTTGCTCTCGGTTTTCAGGGCTTTTTAATCATCATCTGTGTTGGTATTTATGCGGTACTGGTACAGTCCCTTGCATTTACAGATGATATTATTGCGGATATCTGGGGAATCATGGGCTACACCGTATTGCTCTGCTTTACCCTGTTTAAGACAGGAACACTTGCAAAGAGCGTATTCAATGCACACTAACAGAGAGGAGGTGTTTGTTTGGCAGCATATATCCCTGTCCCTCGTGACCTGACGAGGGTAAAATCTAAGGTGTTCTTTAACCTGACAAAACGACAGCTTATTTGCTTTGGGGCAGCGGCGCTCATCGGAGTGCCGTTTTTCTTTTTTCTCAAATCTTTTGGCAATGTCAGTTTGGCAGCATTGGGCATGATTATCGTCATGCTTCCACTATTCTTTCTCGCAATGTACGAAAAGGATGGACAGCCGCTTGAAGTTATTGCACACCATTTCATTCAGGCGAAGTTTGTACGCCCCAAAATCAGACCGTATCAGACCGATAATTACTATGATGTACTGTTTCGTCAGTACCAGCTTGAAAAGGAGGTAGAACGCATTGTTTTTCCAGAAGAAAAAACAGACAAGAGAAATAAAAATGCCTGCCCATCTCAATCGAAAGCAGCAGAGAGAAATTAAAGCTGTTGTCGAACGTGCAAAAAAAGATAACGGGATTCCGCAGACTGCTCAACAGTCTATCCCGTTTCAAAGGATGTTCCCCGATGGAATTTGTCGTGTGACGGATAACTATTACACCAAAACTATCCAGTATCAGGACATCAATTATCAGCTTGCCCAGCAGGAAGATAAAACTGCTATTTTCGATGAATGGTGCAGCTTTCTGAATTTCTTTGATAGTTCTATTCATTTTGAACTATCTTTTATGAATATGGGAACCGATGCAGAGAGCTTTGAAAAGAGTGTCCGTATCCCATTTCAGAAAGATGAGTTCAATCCCGTTCGTGCGGAGTACAGTCAGATGTTGAAAAAACAGCTTTCTCAAGGAAACAACGGTTTGACTAAAACAAAATATCTGACTTTCGGTATCGAGGCAGAATCCATGCGTCAGGCAAAACCGAGACTGGCTCATATCGAAAACGACCTTCTCAACAATTTCCGCCGTTTGGGTGTTGTGGCAACTCCGATGGACGGCAAAGAGCGTCTGCGTCTGATGCACGCTATGTTCCACATGGGGGACGATGATAAGTTCTTTTTTGACTGGAAGTGGCTGGTAGAGTCCGGGCTTTCCGTAAAGGATTTCATTGCCCCTACCGCCTTTGCATTCAAAAACAACCGAACTTTTCAGATGGGCAGTTTGTACGGTTCTATGTCTTTTCTATCCATTTCGGCATCTGATCTCAGTGACCGGATGCTGGCAGATTTTCTGGATATGGAATCCAGTCAGATTGTTACTATACACATTCAGTCGGTAGATCAGACCGCTGCTATCAAAACCATTAAGCGCACCATCACCGAACTTGATCGTAGTAAAATTGAAGAGCAGAAGAAGGCGGTTCGTTCCGGATATGACATGGACATTATCCCAAGCGATCTCGCCACCTATGGCAGGGATGCCAAAGCTCTGCTGAAAGAGCTGCAAAGCCAGAATGAGCGTATGTTCATGGTCACGTTTCTTGTTATGAATACCGGACGCACAGAGCAGGAGCTGGAGAACAATGTGTTTCAAGCACAGAGCATTGCTCAGAAGCACAACTGTAATCTGCGTCGATTGGACTTCCAGCAGGAACAGGGGCTGATGAGCAGCCTGCCCCTGGCGCAGAACCTGATTGAAATTCGCCGTGGATTGACTACAAGTTCTACGGCTATTTTTGTACCGTTCACTACACAGGAACTGTTCCAGAACGGCGGAGAAACGCTTTATTATGGTCTGAACGCACTGTCCAACAACCTGATTATGGTGGACAGGAAGAAACTCAAAAACCCGAACGGACTGATTCTTGGTACTCCCGGTTCTGGTAAGTCCTTCAGTGCAAAACGTGAAATCACCAATGCTTTCCTGGTAACTGACGATGATGTTATCATCTGTGATCCCGAAGCAGAATATACTGCCCTGGTTCACAAGTTCCACGGACAGGTCGTGAAAATCAGTTCTTCCAGCACCAACTATATTAATCCGATGGATATTAATATCAACTATTCAGAGGACGACAATCCGGTGGCATTGAAAGCAGATTTTATCCTGTCCCTTTGTGAGTTGATTGTAGGTAGCAAGGACGGATTGCAGCCGGTCGAAAAGACGGTCATTGACCGTTGTGTGCATCAGATTTATCAGCGATATTTTGATGATCCCAAACCGGAGAATATGCCTATTCTGGAGGACTTGTATAATGCCCTTTTGAAGCAGGAAGAAAAGGAAGCGCATCATGTTGCAACTGCCCTTGAAATCTATGTTAAAGGTTCTCTGAAGGTGTTTAATCACCGAACCAATGTAGATATTCAGAATCGTCTGGTGTGTTACGACATTAAGGAACTGGGCAATCAGCTGAAAAAAATCGGGATGCTGGTTGTACAGGATCAGGTCTGGGGACGTGTCACCCAAAACCGTAATGCAGGAAAATCTACTCGATACTATATCGACGAGTTCCATTTGCTGCTCAAAGAGGAACAGACCGCAACTTATTCCATTGAAATTTGGAAGCGATTTCGTAAATGGGGCGGCATTCCGACCGGTATCACCCAGAATGTAAAAGACCTGCTTCGTAGTCCGGAGATTGCCAACATCCTAGAAAATTCGGACTTCATCTATATGCTCAATCAGGCAAGCGAGGACAGAACCATTCTGGCTCAGCGCCTGAATATCTCTCCCCATCAGCTCTCCTATGTCACAAACTCCGGTGAGGGCGAAGGACTTTTGTTTTATGGCAATGTGATTCTTCCGTTTGTTGACCGGTTCCCGAAGGACATTGAGCTGTACCGTATTATGACCACCAAATTGTCTGAGGTATCCAAAGAAAAGGAGGGGTAATAGATGGCGAAAAGACCTACCCGACTCCGTTTTACTGAGGATGATTTGTCCAGCGATGCGGTAAAAAAGGCTGCTGGAAAAGCGGAAAAAGCCGCAGCGAAGGCAGAAAAGGCAGTGGATAAAATCACTCCAAAGAAACACCGCAAGTTGCGGCAGGAAGCTGATGTTTCCGCTAGCAGAACTGCAAAACTTCGTTTTGGCAAGGCAAAGGCAGATGATATTCCCCCAAAGCCTTCCGGTATCAAACGAACGGTAACTCATGCACCGGTAGATACCCTGTCTGCGAATGTCCATAAATCTATCTCTCGATATGAAGATGATAATGTGGGCGTTCAGACAGCCCATCAGACAGAGCTTGGTGCGGAAACTGCTTACCATATTGCCGATCATGCGGTTTACAGTCATAAGCTGAAAGCCTATGACAAGGCAGAAAAGCTGGTGAGCAAATCAGATAAAGCAAATGTGAATGCACTGTTTGAAAAGTTTAAAAAGGACAATCCCAATGCTTCTTCCAATCCTCTTTCACGATGGCGGCAAAAGCATAACATCAAGAAAGAATATGCCGCAGCACGAGCCGGAAAAGGCGGAAAGGCTACGGCAAAGGGTGCAGGAAAGACTGCAAAAGGAGTAAAAAGTCTGACACAGAAGATTGCCGATTTTTGTGTATCACACAAGACCGCATTGCTCTGGGTTTTGGCAATAGGGCTGTTATTCATGGTCATATCTGGAATGTTCTCCGCCTGCTCTACCATGTTCCAGGGCGGTACTCAGGTAGTGTTGGGGACTTCTTTTACTGCGGAAGATGAGGATATTTTGGGGACAGATGAAGATTATACGGCTTTAGAAAATGATTTGCGAAGCCAGGTGGACAATATTGAGTCCACCCATCCGGGATATGACGAATACCGTTATGCTCTCGATGAAATCGGACACAACCCCTATGAGCTGGCAGCTTATCTGACGGTTGTTTTTGAGGACTATACACGTGAAGAAGTACAGGCAGAACTTGTTAGACTATTTGAAGAACAGTATGATCTTGAACTTGATGAGGAAGTTGAGATACGCTCTTATACTACTACCGATGAAGATGGCAACACATCAACTGTTTATTATGAATATCGTATTCTGAATGTTACCCTGACCAACTACGGACTTGGCAATGTAATTGCATCTTCTAGACTGACCGCAGAGCAATGGGAACGATATAAGGTGCTGTTGGAAACGCTAGGTAATCGTTCTTATTTGTTTGGTGAAGATGTTTCCTCTGCCCCTGGAGGTGGTGGTGAATACACTGACTACGATATTCCAGGTGAAGCACTGACGGACACTGCTTTTGCCAACATGGTTAGAGAAGCTGAAAAATATTTGGGGTATCCCTATGTTTGGGGTGGTTCTTCCCCTTCTACCAGTTTTGATTGTTCTGGATTCGTCAGCTGGGTCATCAATAACTGCGGCAATGGATGGAGTGTCGGCAGACAAACTGCGAACGGGCTTAAAAACCTCTGTGATATTATTCCGCCTTCTGAAGCAAAACCAGGAGATCTGATTTTCTTCCAGGGAACCTACAACACATCAGGAGCTTCTCATGTAGGTATTTATGTGGGCAACGGGATGATGATTCACTGTGGTGATCCGATTTCTTATGCTTCCATCGAAACAAATTATTGGCAGCAGCACTTTTACTGCATTGGCAGAATCCCTTAAGCTGCCGGAAAGGAGAACTATGGGCGCAAAATTAGAAAGGCTTGGTGCTGAACTTGCAAAGGCACGAAAAAAGAAAGCGGAATGGGATTCCAGGGTAAAGGATTTGGAGCGCAGATACCGTGAGGAGGAAAACTCCGAGATTCACGAGATGGTACACGCCGCCAACCTGACCCCTGACCAGCTTTCCGAACTTCTTAAAATGTTTGCGGAAGATTCCGCACCAAAACCGGAAACGATTCAATCTGTAACAGAGGAGGAAACTACACATGAAAATTAAGTATTTGGGCGCTACCTGTATGGCGCTGCTTTTGAGCATCGGGATATTTTCCACAACGGCATTTGCCTATGCTTCTGAGGCTCCTGCTGAAACTACGCAGGAGCAGACAGAAGAAACCGTACCGGAAACCAGTGAGCCGATGAAGCCGCTTACACCGGATGGCAATATGACACTGGTGGATGATGAAGGAGAACACCCTTCTGAGGGAAAACAGTTTATCACCGTTGTAACAAAAACTGGGAATTATTTTTATCTCATTATTGATCGTGATGATGAGGGTAAAGAAACAGTTCACTTTTTGAATCAGGTCGATGAAGTTGATCTGATGAAGCTGATGGATGAGGAAGAACTGGAGCAGCTGAAACCTGTTGAGGAAACCAAGCCAACTCCTGAGCCGGAAACCAAGCCGGAGACTGATACTGAAGTTCAAGAACCAGAGCCGGAGCCGGAAAAGAAACCCAATGTTCTTCCTGCTATTTTGACAATTCTCCTGCTTGCTGGTGGCGGCGGATTCTATGCTTTCAAAAAACTCAAGGGTAAGAAAGAAGAAAAAGCCCAGGAAAAGCCCGATCCGGATGCTGATTATGTGGACGATGACGAGGATTATGGCTATGACGAGGAAGATGATGGCGACATCATTTCCGACAGTGAGGACAAAGAACTGGTGTAATTGAAGTCTGGCATTGAGCCTGGGGCAATCTTCGGATTGCCCTTTACATACACACTTTCAGAAAACAAATATTTTCACGTTTTTGAAAGCGGCATCTTGCATATACTATTTGAGGATTGTATAATGAGAGTAACAGTTTAATTTCAAAACTCAAAAAATTATCAACTTTTGAAAGCGGGTGGATATATGAAAACGATTGTGCGAAAAAAATACCTCGATAGAATCATCGAGTTAAATGGTACGCCGGACATCAAGATCATCACAGGTATTCGCCGTTCCGGTAAGTCCAAGCTGATGCAGGCATACATGGAACACCTGAAAACAAATTGCGAGAATATCAATATCATCTTCATTGACTTCATGGATTTGGAATTTGAAGAAATCAAGGAATATCACGCTCTCCACTCCTATGTGGAGCAGCATTATGCAGAAGGCAAAACCAATTACCTCTTTATTGACGAAGTTCAGATGTGTCCGAAGTTTGAGTTGGCTATTAACAGCCTTTATTCCAAAGGCAAATATGACATTTACATGACCGGTTCCAATGCCTTCCTGCTGAGTGCTGACCTGGCAACCCTTTTTACCGGACGATATATTGAAATCCATGTGTTCCCATTCAGTTTTCAGGAATACTGCAAATACTACGATAATGTCACCGACAAGGATAAGCTCTTTGATGAATACTCTTTCAAAGGTGGTTTGGCTGGCTCTTATGCCTATCCAAACGACAGAGATCGAATCACCTATATCAAGGAAGTATATGAAACCATTGTTACAAGAGATCTGGTGCAGAAATACGCTTTATCTGATACAACCGTTTTGCAAAGACTGAGCGAGTTCCTGATGGACAATATCAGCAATTTGACTTCTCCGAACAAGGTCAGTCAGCTTTTGAATGCGAATGATATAGCGACAAGTCACGTAACGGTGGGCAAATATATCAAATATCTGTGCAACGCTTTTGTTTTCTATGATATTAAGCGATATGATATTCGTGGCAAGAAGTATCTGGAAAGCTCCGAGAAATTCTATCTGTGTGATACGGGGATTCGTTATGCAATCCTGGGCAGCAGAAATATGGATTACGGCAGAGTTTATGAAAATATGGTCTGCATCGAACTTCTGCGCCGTGGTTACGATGTTTATGTTGGAAAGCTGTATCAGAAAGAAATTGATTTTGTAGCCCAGAAAGGCAGTGAGAAAATCTATATTCAGGTCAGCGACAATATCTCCGGGCAGGAAACCTTTGAAAGAGAATATTCTCCATTGTTGCAAATTCGAGATGCGTATCCGAAAATGATTATCGCACGAACCAGACATCCAAAGTACAGCTATGAAGGGATTGAGATTCACGATATTGCAGAGTGGCTGTTACAGGAATAAATAATTCCGTTATCTCCGTCATTTGAAAAAAGAATGACGGAGATATTTCATCAATGAGGGAGATAACCCCCTGTTACATAGCAGTCTTACATTTCGGTGTATGGCTGCTTTTTTATTTTCCAGAAAGGAGCAGATGCAAATGAAATTAGTATTGGCTGAAAAGCCATCAGTGGCACAAAGTATTGCAAAGGTATTGGGTGCGACAAAGCGTGAGGATGGATACCTGGAGGGAAACGGTTATGTAGTCAGTTGGTGTGTGGGGCATCTGGTAGAGCTGTCACAGCCTGAAGCCTATGACGAGAAATATAATAAATGGGCGTATGCAGACCTTCCTATTTTTCCGGATCAGTGGAAATATCAGGTGTCTGCTAGTACCAAAAAGCAGTTTGGAATTCTCAAAAAACTGATGGCAAGAAAAGATGTAGAGAGCCTTGTGTGTGCGACAGATGCCGGTCGAGAGGGAGAACTGATTTTCCGTCTGGTTTATCAGCAGGCTGGATGTCGAAAGCCCTTTGAAAGACTCTGGATTTCCTCTATGGAGGATTCCGCTATCAGAGAGGGATTTGAGCAGCTGAAACCGTCAACAGAATATGATGCTTTGTACGAAGCGGCATTATGCCGGGAGCGAGCCGACTGGTTGGTTGGAATTAACGCTACCCGGCTTTTTTCTACCCTTTATGGACAGACGTTGAATGTGGGTCGGGTTATGACGCCCACTCTGGCAATGGTCGTGATGCGTGAAGCTGCAATCTCAGCTTTTAGACCTGAGCCTTTTTATACAGTAGAACTGGCTTTTCAGGACTTCACTGCATCTGGCGAGCGGATGAAGCAAAAAGTTCTTGCGGATGATGTTGCCCGGAAGTGTGTTGGTTCGGTTCTGAATGTCACAAAGGCAGAAAACAAGGAAAAATCTGAAAAGCCGCCTGCCCTGTATGATTTAACTTCTTTGCAGAGGGATGCAAACCGGGTGTTGGGATTCACAGCACAGCAGACACTGGACTATACCCAGAGTCTATACGAGAAAAAACTGGTCACTTATCCCCGTACTGACAGCCGTTATCTGACAAGTGACATGAAGGATATGCTTCCGGAATTGATAAAGTCGCTTTTCAACATTTTCCCTGTGGAGGATGTGAAAAACGTTCCGGTTCATGCGGCGC
Organism: Blautia ammoniilytica; assembly: GCF_025566965.1. NCBI lineage: Bacteria > Bacillati > Bacillota > Clostridia > Lachnospirales > Lachnospiraceae > Blautia > Blautia ammoniilytica. Next base: position 19,679 of record NZ_JAOQJL010000014.1, read on the forward strand.
AGGTTATCAATGACAAGAAAGTTTCTGACCACCACGCCATTATCCCCACCAAAGAAGCCATAAAATGCAGCCTGGATGATCTGCCAAAGGGTGAACAGGCAATTCTCAGGTTGATTGCCACCCGCCTGTTTTGTGCGGTCGGTGAGCCTTTCCGGTACAACGAAAGCGTGATTGAACTTTCGGATGGAAATTATATCTTTTCTGCAAAGGGCAAAACAACAGTACAGTCTGGATGGAAAATTTTCTCCGGAAAACCTGCTGATAAGGATAAAGAGGGTGAAAAGCAGCTCCCTTCTCTCACAGTTGGTGAGGGCTTGAGTGTTTATTCCACTGAGGTAAAAGAAGGAAAAACATCACCGCCCAAGCATTTTACAGAAGACACCCTTCTGCAAAGTATGGAAACTGCCGGTGCAGATGAAATGCCGGAAGATGCGGAGCGCAAGGGATTGGGGACACCGGCGACTCGTGCTGCTACGATTGAAAAGCTGGTACGAATCGGTTTTTTGGAACGTAAAGGTGATAAGAAAACCAAGCACCTGATTTCCACCCATAAAGGAACCGCTCTGGTAACCGTGATGCCGGAACAGATTCAATCTCCATCCATGACCGCTGACTGGGAAGAAAAGCTGCTCATGATTGAGCGTGGAGAATATGACAGCAATGCTTTTCTGAAAGAAATTCAGGATATGATTTCTGCACTGGTGCAGACCTATGAAAAGGTAAAAGGGTCTGATGTGCTTATGGCAAAGGAAGTGCAGACAGTGGGTGTTTGCCCTGTCTGTGGCAGTTCCGTCACAGAACGGCAGAAAGGATTTTTCTGTTCCAAAAGAGAATGCCATTTCGCTCTATGGAAAAACAGCCGTTACTTCGAGAGCATCGGAAAAAGCCTGACATCAGCGGTGGCACAAAAGCTCTTGTCCAATGGAGAGGTTAAGCTCAAAGGATGTAAATCTGCTAAGACCGGCAGAATGTACGATGCAACCGTTGTAATGACAGTAACGGAGGAAGGGAAACCGCAGTTTAATATGAATTTTGAGAACGGAGGAAAAAGTAAATGATGAATGAGTTTAATCCGGATGGCAAGGACATTCGGTTCATTGACAGCCATTATAGAGATTTGTTTCGCATCCCGGATGGCGGAACGATTCAGGTACACTACTCCGATGATTCAGTAGTCATTAAGCCCTGCAAGTTTATTGATGAGTACCATACACAGATTGGAAACAATGTGTTCCACATCTGCCAGTTTGCAGAACTCCTGGAGCGTAACGGAAGCTATTGTCAGGCGGAACCGGAAATCATGGGTGATGAAGCTGCATGGCAGGTTGGGCGAGATCAGTATCTTGCAATCCAGACCTGTGAAGATGGTTATGACTATACGCTCTTTGATAAAGAATTTCATGAGATTGATGGCGGTCAGTTGGACAATCCAGAGCTGTCTATGCTGGAAGCACGAGCTGAAATTCTGGCTGGATTTGGACTTCAGATGAGAGAACTGCGAGTACAAGTATATGAAGAAGTCATGGAAAAAGCAGAGGCTGTTGAAGCTGTAAATGCTTCTTTGCTTGACCTGGCAAAACAAATTGACCAGTTCTCTGATGAGTACGATCACTATGAATATGCTGACAGAGTTGATGATAAAAAGAGCAACATTGTTGAGATTTATCATGATCTCACAAATGGAAACGCTGCTCCGTACCGAGATTTTTTAGAACAGGTTATTGAAGATTCGGATGAAATTTCTGTGGTACAGGCAGCAACACAGTTAAAGAATGAGTTGGATAAGGCGGTTTCTCGACCTAAAGAATCCGTAATTGATCAGTTAAAACAGATTTCGGGACAGACAGTACCATCTAAAATGTCGCACAGTTTTAAGGAACCCGAAAGATAAGGAGGATAATCTATGTCACAGGAAAAGATTGAACGTTGGAATGAAGTCGATGGCAATCTCGATAATGGTGAAAAGCTGCAAGCATTTTTGGACAGTACCACGGATGCGTATGCGATTTTGCAGCTGCGCCGTACAGATGAAACCGTTTATGAACGCTTTGAATCCTATGAAGCCCTGAAACGTCAAGGAAAAGAGCCGAACATTGACCATTATGATGTGGTTTATGTGGCTCCGCTCTCCTCTTATACTGACCAGACTGCCATGCTGGAAGGGCTGTACACAAAGTTTAATGTGGAGCGTCCAGAGGATTTCCGGGGGCACAGCCTGTCCGTCAGCGACATCGTGGCACTGAAAACCGATGCTGTGGTATCTTTTCACTATGTGGATTCTATCGGCTTTCAGGAGCTTCAGGGCTTTATGAAGCCGGAGAACTACCTGAAAAATGCAGAGATGGCGATGGAGGACGATTATGGGATGCTGGATGGCGTTATCAATAATGGCAAAGCACCTGCAACGGAAGAACGTTCTTCTGTATTGGCACAGCTGAAAGAACAGCCTGTTCTGGATAGTCCCCATAAACCGCCCAAAGCCCGAACAGAGAGGGAGATGGAATGATGGATTTAACCATTGATGAAAAAATGCTGATACTTCTGTACAGCCCAGGAACCAGAATGGGGCTGTATGGAGCATTACAGCAGATGAAAGAGCAGCTTGAGGAGGATGAAACAGAATTGTTGGATTTGACCAACTCTGTTTTGCAGAAGTTATCAGATATGGATGATGAAGTCTTTGAAAAGCTGAGTCTTTCTCTGGATTTATAAAGATTGGAGGGAAATAATGAATCCGAAAGAGAGGTATTATTCCGGTGTGGCAAGAGAAACGATCCATAGAATTACTGCCAACCGAGAAAACTGGACTTCTTTTCTGGCAACGATGGCTCGAAATTATGATTTCACCTATCCAGAACAGGTGATGATTTATGCGCAGCGTCCCAATGCTACACTGTGCAAACCTTATGAGGAATGGAACACAGACCAGTATCGGCGCTATGTGAAAAGGGGTTCCACTGGTATTGCCCTTTTTGTGATGAACCAGGATAAACCGTATCTGCGTTATGTCTTTGATGTGGCGGACACAGGTGTGCGTCGTTCTTCTCCGTCAATTACGCCGTGGAGAGTGACCGATGAAAACCGCCGTTTTATAATGGATGAGATGGAACGTGTCTTTCAGGTTCCGTCAGAGGGAATTCTGGAATATCAGCTGGAAAATATTGCAATCAACCTTGCCAGAGAGTATTGGGACGATTTCAAAAAGCCGATCCTCGACATCGTTGCAGATAGCTTCCTTGAGGAGTATGATGAATATAACATCGAGGTAGCATTTAAGACCGCAGTGGCAAATAGTGTCTCCTATGCGATGTACAGCCGTATTACCGAGAATCCGGATAACTATTTTGAGCATGAAGATTTTCAAAATGTATTCGACTTTAATACCCGTCAGACGGTAAATGCTCTGGGTACGGCGGTCAATGCAGTCAGCTCTCGAATGTTTGGAGAAATCGAAAAAGCCATAGAAGCCTTTGAACAGACAAAAACCGTGGAAAGGAGCCATGATTATGAACGAAATGACTTACACACAGGTCGGGGATTACCGGATTCCGGACATCGAACTGAAGAACACCGAAACGAAACCGTTGGGCAAGTACGGCAGAATGCGGAGGGCGTTTCTGCAAGAGAACAATCCGATGTTGCTGAACGATCTGATTCTCAGCGAGCAGCTGTTCCCGCATCTCCAGGAGATCGACGAGACAGCGCACCGCAGAGTGGAGCAGCTGATGACAGAACTGCTGGAGAAGAATCCGGCACCGGACAAAGCAACACAGCAGATGGCATGGGTGAAGCACATGAACAGCCTGAAAGCACAGGCAGAGGAAATCGTGACAGCGGAGCTTATCAACAGCTGAGTTTGAACCTTTTCCTTTCAGAATCAGAACAAATCAGCTTTATTGACGAAGCAGAGAGCAAAACGCTCTCTGCTTTTTCTTTATCTGAAAATCAGATCGACCAGGTGCTTACTGTTGGCGGAAATGAAGCTAATCTCCGAATGATGGTGGCACTGGAATATATGAAAGGAAAATCCACAGAGGAGATTGCAAAGCGTCTGCCTGCACTCTATCGTGGCAGCAATGGCTTTAAATTGGATAGTCATGAGGTCAGCGCATGGTTTGATGAGCAGTGTATTCATCTTGCCAGAGGAAAGACTGCCCGTTTTGCACCGTCCAGACAGATCGTATCCTGGCAGGAAGCCGCCGAGCGTATCGGTAAGTTACTGGAGAATGGCGAGTATGCCACCAATGTAGAGTTGGTGGAGGCTCCGGGTTATGAGAGAACAAAGGTCGCAGAATCTCTTTGGTATTTGTATCATGATCTTTCTGATAATGCCAGAGAACAAGGCTTCTTCCCTTCTTTACAGGAAGTCCGCAGTGTGGGATTTCCGGCAGAAACAGCAGAGCTGGCTGAAAAGCTGAATGATAGTCAATTCAGAGCCGGACTGAAAGCTGAATATCAGAACTTTTTACAGGCACACAATGAGGATTCTTCTTTGCTGCGATTCCATTATCACAAATTGGAACGCTTGGCACAGCGACTGGATGAGCTTGATCTGCCACTCAGAGAATATCAGAGCAGTATGACCATGCCACCTCTTGTCCGTCAGTTTATTACGGATGATGAAATCAATGAATCCCTGTCCGGGGGCAGTGGTTTCTCTGGTGGAAAAGCCCGTATTTATGAGTATTGGCAGAAAGGACATTCTGCAAAAGAAAAAGCGGACTTTTTGAAAAATGAGTATGGGACAGGCGGTCGTTCTCATGCGCTTTCCGGTGCTTCTGGCAGTGGTGAAGATCACGATGCCAAAGGAATCCGATACACCAAAAGCGGCTGTGATAAGGTGCAGCTGTCCTGGACACAGGTTGCCAATCGCATTGATTCGTTGATTAAGCAGGAGCGTTATATTTCTCCTGAAGTTTTGAAAGATGTTCAACAAGAACGAGCATCGGATATAGAAAACGAGCCGAATCCTGTGGGACGCATTGAATATCTTGGAACAAATGGCAGACCGGGTGAAGTGATTGAATATACTGATCCGGAACAGTTTATCAAGAATATTGAAGATGAAACATTCTATGGTGTTCCATTCACTGTTGTTCTGTATCGGGACGAACAGGGAAACACCATCCCACAAGATTTTCTCAGCGAACTTGACCCACCGCCGAAAGGCTTCCGTGTGGAAGATGCTCCGGTAATCGACTTGGAGGAAGAAGCACCCTCTGTGGATGAAGCAGAAGAAAGCCCGTTTGTTGCACAGGTCATGCGTGATGTAGAAGCTATTGCTGCCGAAGAAGAATCCTATGAGCGATTCAGTGTGATTGAAACAGAAAACGGTTATGCTGTCTGGGATGATATTCGGGATGAAATCTATGTAGATGATGAGGGTGTCAGTGAGGAATTCACCAGTGAGTGGCAGGCAAACGATTATTTGCAGGAAGTCAAAAAAGCGGTTTCTGCCAAAGAATCTGCGGAGTGGCTGTACAATGAACGCTCTAAATTTGAAGCAACACAGGAACCGGTTTATCAGGTGGGTGACACTGTTTTTCTGGAGGGAGAAGCATACAATATCACTGCCATTGGAACTACTGATGTACAGTTGCTGCCTCCAGGAATGGTGTACCCAATTTATCGGGCGGAAAGCAAAGAGAATTTTGAACGCCTTTTAAGACAGGATGAACGCAATGCCCGATTTATTTCAGGTGAAGAACCGGAAAAAACTGTTGCCACAGCTGAGCCGGAACATTTTATCGACCATTACTATGTGGTAGAAGATTTGCAGGTTCGAGGGGCGCTTCAGCTCAAGGAGTACAGCACATTCGAGGACGCAATGAGAGCATACAAGTCCCTTCCATCTGAAAGAATGAAAGCTCTGGGAGTGCAAAACACACGGACTCCATTCCCCGGTAGCCTGGATCTGATTCAGTGTAAAGATGGCGAAGATAAACTTGTCCAGGACTACACAAAAGTTGCTGGTTGGGAAAACCCTGAGATTCTGGACTTGGTTCAAAAAATTGAAACTGCAATTCAAACAAAGGAAAGTCCCGATATTCCAGCAATCAATTTTCACATCACAAATGACCATCTTGGCGAGGGCGGAGCGAAAGCAAAATTCAGAGCCAATATGGATGCAATCCGTGTCCTAAAAGAATTGGAGTTTGATGAGCGAAATGCTACTCCGGAAGAACAGGAAATCCTTTCCCAATATGTCGGTTGGGGTGGGCTTGCAGCTGCTTTTGATGAAAACAAGGCAAGCTGGGCTGAGGAGTTCAGAGAACTTTATACAGCCCTGTCTCCGGAAGAATATGCCGCAGCACGAGCTAGTACCCTGAATGCCCACTATACCAGTCCTACCGTCATTCGTGCCATCTATGATGCGGTCGGACAGATGGGATTTGAAACAGGAAATATTCTGGAACCTGCAATGGGTATCGGTAACTTTTTCGGTATGCTCCCTGACGCCATGCGAAACAGCAATCTCTATGGAGTGGAGTTGGACTCCATCAGTGGGCGTATCGCTCAGAAACTCTATCCTAACGCTGAAATCAAGGTGGCGGGCTTTGAAACTACGGATCGCCGGGATTTTTATGATTTGGCAGTCGGCAACGTTCCGTTCGGCAACTATAAGGTTTCGGATAAGCCCTATGATAAGTTGGGGTTCTCTATTCATAACTATTTTTTCGCAAAAACGCTCGATCAGGTTCGTCCGGGCGGTGTGGTTGCATTTGTGACCAGCCGTTTTACGATGGACTCAAAAAATTCTGATGCCAGAAAATATATGGCACAGAGAGCGGAACTCCTGGGAGCCATTAGACTGCCCAATACGGCATTTAAGGCAAACGCCGGTACAGAGGTTGTATCTGACATCATTTTCCTGCAAAAGCGTGACCACCCCATCGACATCATGCCGGACTGGGTGCAGCTGAATACTACACCGGATGGTTACACCATGAACAGCTACTTTGTAGAGCATCCGGAAATGGTTTTGGGAGAACTTTCTATGGAAAGTACCCAATATGGTAAGGATGATCTCACAGTCCGTCCCCGTGAAGATATGGAACTGGCTGACCTTCTTCGTGAAGCTGTTACCCGTATCGGTGGCACTTATGCTCCTGCGGAGCTAACTGAAGAAGCAAACAGCCAGGAAAAAGAACAGATTACCATTCCTGCCCGCCCAGATGTGAAAAACTTCTCCTACACGGTTGTAGACGATGAGGTATATTTCCGGGAAAACTCTGTCATGCGTCTGGTAGAGCTGAACGACAAAGCCAAAGAACGTGTCAGCGGCATGGTGGAACTTCGCCGCATTGTAAATGAACTGATTGAATATCAGCTGGAGGACTATCCGGATGATATGATTCAGGCAAAACAGGTAGAGCTGAATGCTGCCTATGATGCGTTTACCGCAAAAAACGGGTTAATCAACAACAGAGCCAACAGTCAGGCTTTTGCTGATGATTCCAGCTATTATCTTCTGTGTTCACTGGAAAACTTGGATGAGGATGGTCATCTCAAGAGCAAAGCGGATATGTTCACTAAGCGTACCATTAAACCGGAACGTAAAGTGAACAGCGTGGATACACCGTCTGAAGCACTTGCGATTTCTATTGGTGAGCATGGCAAGGTGGATTTGCCTTATATGGCAGAACTGCTGGGGACTCCCGGCGAATATGATTCCATTAAAACCGAGCTGCAAGGTGTGATTTTTAAAGACCCAATGGCTCCGGATGACCCTGTTTCGGGCTGGCAGACAGCCGATGAGTATCTTTCCGGCGATGTGAGAAGTAAGCTGAGGATTGCACAGATGGCTGCACAGAAAGACAGTTCTTTTGAAATCAATGTGCAGGCACTGGAAAAGGCGCAGCCGAAGGATTTGGATGCTTCTGAAATTGATGTCCGTCTGGGCGCAACATGGATTGATTCTGCCTATATCCAGCAGTTCATGCAGGAAACTTTTGAAACTCCGTATTATCTCCGCCGCACGATTGAGGTCAAATTTTCGGAACTGACAGCAGAATGGAGAATCAACGGAAAGAGTTCTCCGAGCCAGAATGATGTGGCAGCATACACGACCTATGGTACGGAACGTGCCAACGCCTACCGTATTTTAGAGGAAACTCTGAATCTGAAAGATATTCGTATCTACGACACCATTGAGGATGCGGATGGCAAGCAGAAGCGTGTGCTGAACAAAAAGGAAACTACTCTGGCACAGCAGAAACAACAGGCAATCAAGGATGCGTTCCGAGACTGGATTTGGAAAGACTCGCACCGCCGTGAAGCACTTGTGACCAAGTATAATGAACTGTTTAACTCCACCAGACCTCGTGAATACGATGGTAGCCATATCCGATTTGGTGGCATGAATCCCGATATAACCCTTCGGGAACACCAGCGAAATGCCATTGCCCATGTGCTGTATGGTGGGAATACCCTGTTGGCACATGAGGTTGGTGCGGGCAAAACCTTTGAAATGGCGGCTTCCGCTATGGAAAGTAAACGCCTGGGACTGAGCCAGAAGGCATTGTTTGTTGTTCCCAACCATCTGACCTTGCAGTGGGCAAATGAATTTCTTCATCTGTATCCCAGTGCCAAACTTCTGGTGGCAACCAAAAAGGATTTTGAAACGGCAAACCGCAAGAAATTCTGTGCGAGAATTGCCACCGGTGACTATGATGCAGTCATTATCGGTCACAGTCAGTTTGAAAAAATCCCTCTTTCTCCGGAACGTCAGGAGCGCCAGCTGCGTGAACAGATTGATGAGATTGAGGGAGCGATTGCAGAACTCAAATATCAGAACGGCGAGAATTTCACCATCAAACAGATGGAGAAAACGAGAAAATCCCTGCAAACCAGACTGGATAAACTTCTCTCTACTGACAGAAAGGATGATGTTGTTACCTTTGAACAGCTGGGCGTTGATCGGCTGTTTGTAGACGAGAGCCACGCTTTCAAAAACCTCTTTTTGTACACAAAAATGAGGAATGTCGCTGGTCTTTCCACTTCGGAAGCACAGAAATCTTCGGATATGTTTATGAAGTGCCGCTATATGGATGAATTGACCGGCGGGCGAGGCGTTATCTTTGCAACAGGTACTCCCGTATCGAACTCCATGACGGAGCTTTATACTGTTATGCGATACCTTCAGTACGGCACACTTCAAAAGAAAAATCTGACCCATTTTGACTGCTGGGCATCTACCTTTGGTGAAACAACCACCGCTATTGAGTTGGCTCCGGAAGGAACCGGCTATCGTGCCAGAACCAGATTTGCAAAGTTTTTTAATCTTCCGGAACTCATGAATATGTTTAAGGAAGTTGCGGATATTAAAACCTCCGACCAGCTTCACCTCCCAGTGCCGGATGCGAAATTTGAAACGGTTGTTGTGCAGCCTTCTGATTATCAGCAAGACATGGTAGCAGACCTTTCGGAACGTGCAGCGGCGGTTCATTCCGGTATGGTTGACCCATCCGAGGACAATATGCTCAAGATTACCGGCGATGGAAGAAAGTTGGGGTTAGATCAGCGTTTAATCAATCCTCTGTTGCCAGATGACCCGGAAAGCAAGCTCAATGCCTGTGTGCAAAATGTGCTGCGGATTTGGGAAGAAGGAAAAGCTGACAGGCTGACCCAGCTTCTGTTCTGTGACCTCTCCACCCCGAAAAACGATGGCACGTTTAATGTTTATGATGACATCAAGGCGAAGCTGATAGCAGCCGGTGTGCCAGAGAAAGAAATTGCATTTATTCACGATGCAGATTCTGAAGCAAAGAAAAAAGAATTGTTTGCAAAGGTGCGTACTGGTCAGGTTCGTGTGCTGATGGGCAGTACACAGAAAATGGGAGCCGGAACAAACTGCCAGGATCGCTTGGTGGCGCTTCATCACTTGGATGTGGGCTGGCGTCCATCTGATATGACCCAGCGAAATGGTCGAATTATCCGTCAGGGCAATCAAAACAAGGAGGTTCAGATCTATCAGTATGTAACCGAGGGAACTTTTGATGCGTATCTTTATCAGACACTGGAAAACAAGCAAAAATTCATTTCTCAGATTATGACCTCGAAATCGCCTGTCCGTTCCTGTGATGATGTAGACGAGCAAGCTCTGTCCTATGCCGAAATTAAGGCTCTGTGTGCCGGGAATCCGTTGATTAAAGAAAAAATGGACTTGGACATTGATGTGGCAAGGCTTAAGGTTCTAAAAGCTGACCATCAGAGCCAGCAGTATCGCATGGAAGATAAACTCCTGAAATACTTCCCTGCGGAGATTGAAAGGCAGACAGGCTATATTCGTGGATTTGAAGCAGACATCCAAACGGTTACAACTCATCCGCAGATTGTGGAAGGATTCTGCGGTATGGAAATTTTGGGCAAGCACTATATGGAAAAAGAGGATGCCGGTGAAATGATTCTTGCCGCCTGCAAGGAGATGAAAGCGACCGAGCCAATCCCTCTTGGCAGTTATCGTGGTTTTCAGATGGAACTTTCCTTTGATAGTTTCCGGCATGACTTTGATATTACCCTGAAAGGCGCTGTAAGCCATCGTGTATCGCTTGGAACTGATGCCAGGGGAAATATCATCCGACTGGATAATGCCCTCTCCAGCATCCCTGAGAAGCTGGAGAAAGCCCATGAACAGCTCACCAATCTTCAAAATCAGCAGGAAGCGACCAGAGCGGAACTAGGAAAACCCTTCCCACAGGAAGCGGAGCTTGCTGAAAAAAGTGCTCGTCTGGCAGAACTGGATGCGGCTCTTAATATGGAGGACTCCATGCCGGAGCGTGAGGAAGCAGAACAGGCAGATAAACCTTCTGTGCTGGCAGATCTGAAAGCCAAGTCAGAGCATATTCCTCCATATCGAGCATCTGGTGGGCGTGAGGAGGTGCTGTAATGGGCAGACGGGACCAGGATGTTCACTTCCTGGCATCGAAAGAGGAAGTACAGCGAATCCATGAAAAAATGGATGAGCTAGGTATCCGGAGCATGGGGGCATATCTTAGGAAGATGGCTCTGGATGGATACTGCATCAACCTGGATTTACAGGATGTGAAAGAGCTGGTTTCCCTTCTGAGAAGATGCAGCAACAACCTGAATCAGTATGCTAAAAGAGCCAATGAAACCGGCAATATTTATGAGTCGGACATCAGGGATTTGCAGGAACGATTGGAGGAAATCTGGACAGACATGAAGGAGGTGCTGGTGTGCCTGTCCAGTATTCAGTAATCATAAAAATGGGCTGTGGCAAGAAAATTGCCGCAGCCGTACATATTGACATCATTGTGTTTTATTTTTCAAAACAGTATAATGAAGATAAGAAAGGGGTGTGTTTCTATGAGGTTTCTGAAATTTGTAGGGAAAATGGTCTTAAAGCTGGTTGCGTTGCCTGTGCTGTTCGTATTAGGTCTGATTTGCCTTCTGGCAAAACTTGTCGTGAATGTTTCTTCCTTTGCCATAGGAGCACTGATCTTATATATTCTTGGTTGCTGCATTTACTGCGTTTTTCAATCTCTGTGGTTGCAGCTTGGTCTATTGGTTGGAATTGGGCTGGCGGTTTATGCGGTGTTGTTCCTGTTTGTCCTGTTCCAAGAAATCGGAGAACATATCAAAGAAAACCTACGTGATTTTATCTTTTCATAAAATTACCAATAAGGCTGCCTGCGGGCAGTCTTATTTTTTGAGAGGATGGTGAGAAAATGGCAGCAACAAGACTGATTGCCCTTCATATTAACAAGGGAAAAACGGTAGCACAGTGTCTGGCAGATCGTACAGATTATTCCCAAAATGCTGCGAAAACAGAAGATGGAAAATATATCAGCTCTTATGAATGTGACCCCAAAACAGCCGATGAAGAATTTCTCCTGACCAAAAGACAATATCAGCATATCACAGGCAGACAGCAGAAAAATGACATCATTGCCTATCAGATACGCCAGTCATTTAAGCCGGGAGAGATTACTCCAGAAGAAGCCAACCAAGTCGGATATGAAACAGCAATGCGTTGGACAAAAGGAAAACACGCCTTTATCGTGGCGACACATATTGATCGTTCTCATATCCATAACCATATCATTTATAACTCCACTTCTCTGGACTGTACCCGTAAATTCAAGAACTTTTTTCTTTCCGGGCTTGCGGTTCAGCGATTAAGCGATATGGTTTGTATTGAGCATGGCTTATCAATTATAGAGCCAAAGCCATACCGGGAACGAGTCAAGAGAACGATCTATCCGAAAAAGCGTACCAAGCGTGATGAGCTGTGTGCGGCAATCGACCAGATATTAAAAAAGAAACCAAAAGATTTTTCGGATTTTGTTTTTCAGCTTTCAGAGCTGGGGTATGAATTTAAGGATGGAAAGCAACCGGCTTTCCGGCATAGTGGGGAGAAGCGATTTATTCGTCTGCGCTCTCTTGGAGAGGGATACAGTCAGGAGGATATAATTGCAATTCTGTCCGGTAAGTCTGTTCAGAAAGCATCCAGAGCAAGCAGGCAGGTTCATACTCAAAGAGAGTTTAATCTGCTGATAGATATTCAGGAAAAGATGGCAGAAGGTAAATCAGCGGGCTATGAGCGGTGGGCAAAGAAATATAACCGCAAAGAAGCTGCCCGAACGGTTTGCCTTTTGAAAGAAAAAGGCATCAGCAATTATGAAGAATTGACTGCCTTGACAGAACAGCTCAGTAGCCGCTTTGCAGAGCTATCTGATACTATTAAAGCCAATGAAAAAAGAATGGTTGAGATTGGAGCATTACAGACTCACATCAACAACTATTCAAGAACCAGATCGGTGTATGAAGCCTATCGCAAATCTGGATACAGCATAAAATTCTTTGAAGAACATCGAGAAGAAATCCAAATTCATAAAGCGGCAAAGAAGGCGTTCGATCAGCTTCCTGGTAAAAAGGTTCCTACTAGACAATCTTTGAATGAAGAGTATCATCGCCTTTTATCAGGAAAAAAGGAAGCTTATGCCGAGTACCGACAAGTGAAAAAGGATATGCAGGAATACTTGATTGCAAAACAAACTGTAGAACATATTCTTGGTATTGATCGGAAAAATAGGATTATAACGCAACAGCAAAATTTGGATTAGTATATTTTAAATTGTAGGACAAAAATGGGAAATCGTAAAAACCATAGCGTTTTAACGATTTCCCATTTTTATTCATAATAATGTTATTTAACGATAAAAGCATTTTCTTATTTTATCACCAAAATAGAAGGGACTTCTTGTGCATAAAAAGCAATTTACGAGAATTAACCCCACCGTAATGATATAAATAAGTACTAAGTGCTTTTCATAAAAAGTAGGATTAGCTATAAATGGAAACGGATTTATAATTGATTCTGTTTGGCAATTGATATTCCAATATAGCCAGAAAATACCAGAAAATCCATAACCAATATAAACGTTGCTAAAGATCGTACTAATTGTCATGGATATAGCTGATACAAACAAGCAACCACCTATCACGATTGCGATGGCATTTATTATAGAAATAGGTTCAGCAGACACTTCGCCTTGAAATTGCTGTATTATCCGAAAGATGATATTTTCTACAATAACAAAAATAATGAGAAGTGCCACTGTAATCAAATATCGTTCTACAAAAAATTTGATCGGTTTTTTATTTGTCAAATACATTATTTCTTCGGTATGACTTTCTTTATATAATAAGTTAATATCAGAAAAAAGAACAATACCTACGAATGGCATATAAATTGACGATACGTTTACAAAATCAAAATATGTTGGAACATACATGACCAACGGTATCAATATTACCAATATCAAACAGCTAATCCACTTTATAGGAGAATATAAAATTTTAAATTCATATTTCATATACTTATAACCTTCTTTAAATTAGTTCGTAGCTGCCGATAAACATTACATGACAGCAATAAAAATACAACGCCTAAAACTATATAAAAAGAGCGATTGACAATAAGAGAGCTTATGGTTATGGCATCGCCATCCAAGCGTATGATCGGATTCGCTAGTCTGATCCAACTACTAGTATCATTAAATACACCTGGTGTCATGTTGAATATAATATACAAAATATATATTGGAAATACAGCAACCACTTTTCTTATGAGTAACATAAGAAGCATTATCAAAGAACTAAAAAAGAAAGTAGTCGGCAATAGATATATAACGAAGTAACTGATAAATGGTGTATATAAAACATTATAGCCAGAACCAATAAAGCGAAATACACTAATAAGATTTAATATTAATCCAAACAGATATAGGTATAACATAAAAGGAATAAAAATCCCCAGATAACGATTAAGGATATATTTAGTCGGAGATAAGGGCTGCGCATAAACTACTTCATACATATTGCTTCGATAATCTCTAATAAGCAATAAAAGGAATAGTGGAAAAATCAAAAAGGCAGATATTCCTTGCACATAAGTAATATATTTCTCCATTAAAATAGGACTATATCCTTTTGTACCTAGTTCTGCTTGAATATTACTGTTTACTTCATCCACAGTACCCAACCGATTTCCAAATTGGCTTTTGCTTGCCATCAGCCAAGGAAATATATAGCTATTATCTTTCATAGCTAAATAAATGTCATCAAAGGTATAGTTATCATCTTTGAGCATTGTCAGTACCGGTTCAAATTCTTTTGCATTTTCATCAGATATAGTTCCAGCAGAGATCATTTGCTCCAAATACTGACTTGTCTTCTCTTTTAGCTCTTCGTCCGTGTTGGACACATCAATAAAATCTCGTTCACCAGCACGATCTAGTGCCTGTATATCGCTTTCGCTGTTCACTGGTATGTGGAAGACTTCACTCATTTGCGTAAAAGAGAATACTGTGAGCAACACTAAAGTGATGATAAATGGAAAGCTTGTAATTTGTTTTTTTGATTCAAACCATATTAGCTTAATAGCGTCCATCATTTTCCCCCCTTAATAGTTGTCAAATAAACATAGACTTCTTCTAATGTAGGCTTATATGGTATGCTGCTTGGCTCTGCATCATTTTCACATATTACACTAGCCCGTACTTGCGTATCATCTCGCTTAAAGGAAATCACCGTATGACTTTCTTCAAACTTGTGTAATTCATCTTTTGTATTGAATCTAGCCTCATAAATTTTCCCTTGCACTGACTTTAACAAATCTTCTATGCTGCCAGAGTATAGTAGTTTCCCGTTGTCCAGGATCGCCAACTTATCACATATATACTCTATATCTTCTATAATGTGAGTTGAGAATAAAACAGTATTCTTTTCAGCATATTCGTTTAACAATTTTCGTATTTTTATTCTCTCTTCAGGATCAACTCCTACAGTGGGCTCATCTACTATTAAAACTGGCGGATTACCAAGTATAGCTTGAGCAAGCCCTACCCGCCGTTTCATACCTCCAGATAATTCTTTATATTTTTTCTTTCGCTCATTATATAAATTTACCTTTTCCAGTGTTTCTCCGATGGTTTTCTTATCAAAATCACGCATAATACATATATACTCCATGATTTCAGAAACGGTAAATTCTTTATAAAATCCAAATTCTTGAGGTAAATAACCAATACTGCGCTTGATTTGAGTTTTATTTGCCGGAGTAATGTCCATACCTAATATAGATGCAGTTCCCCCTGTTGGTTCAATAAGTGTCGTTAATATTCTCATAAGGGTAGTCTTTCCAGAGCCGTTTCGTCCTAATAGTCCAAAGATTCCAGTATCAATAGAGAGCGAAACATTATTTAATGCAGTAACTTTATTACTATACTTTTTAGTTAAATTAGAGGTTTCAATAATCATATTTAACTCCTTTCAGTACTCCTGTTAGATGTTATAAAGATGATAATATATTCCTTTTTGTTCTAAAAGCTGATCATGATTACCATGCTCCATTATTGTGCCATTATTTAGCACATATATGGTGTTTGCATTTTTAACTGTAGAAAGGCGATGAGCAATCAGAATTATGGTTGTATCTTTAAATGAATCTAAAAGGATTGATATTATCTTTTCTTCCGTTTCGTTGTCAAGCATAGATGTGGCTTCGTCAAAAATAAGAATGGGATTTTTTTTCAAGAGAGCTCTAGCTATAGAAATACGTTGTTTCTCACCTCCAGATAGTTTTATTCCATTTTCACCTACCACAGTTTCTAGCTTATTGGGCAGGGTATTGATAAATTCGTGTAGACCGGCTTGAACAAGTATATGCTGTAATTCTTCATCGGTTATTTCTTTGCCTAAAACGATATTATTGTAAATAGTATCGTTTAAAAGAAATATATTTTGACTGACAATACTGATTTGTCCTCGCAAGCAATCAATATCAAAATCTTTTATATCAATTCCATCTACAGTTATAGAACCACTTATACAATCCCATAATCTAAATAGCAGATGCATTAACGTTGTTTTTCCTGCACCACTTTGTCCAACAATCGCATAAATCTCTCCCTTTTTGAATTCCATAAAAACATCATGCAGAACAGGCTTTTTTTCCTCATAGTAAAAAGTCACATCTTCAAATTTGATATTACCTTGTATTGTTTTAGTCTGAGTACCATTTTTAACATCTATTTTAGTATTCAGCAAATTATTTAATCTATTCCATGCTATATTGCAAGTTGTTAGATCGTTATTAAACTGTACAAGCTGTAAAATCGGTGCTATAAATCTTTGAGAATATAAATTAAAGGTAACTAAGCCGCCATACGATAGACTACCGATAATAACCTTATATCCACCATACCCCAGCAGTACAGCAATAGTTACTGCATTTATGAAATTCAGAACAGAATGATTAAGTGCAATAGTATATCCACCTTTAATATTCGCTTTTGCATAATCCGTTTCTAATTTATTGTGTTTTTTTTGAAAAAACTCTTTTAAACCTCCTTCAGAGAAGGAAAATAAATTGCCAATCATTTCTTGAGCAGAGCTGTTCAATTTTCCGATTGCATTGCGGATTGAAATTGTTACTTGTTCTATTTTCTTGTTGTAAAATCTTTGGGCAAGATACAATATAATTTGAAATGCAATTAAAATTAAAAGCAAATCAAATTGCAATGTAATTAGAAAAAACGCTAATCCAATTACAGTAATCAGGTTTGACACAAAATTGAAAAGCGATGTGGTCAATATACTTGGAATTTCTTCTATGTCCCTATACATTGTGGTAAACAAATCTCCACTATTGTAGTTCGACATAAAGTTCCCTGATAATTTATTTATATGTTCAAAGCAGCGTGATCGTAACTTAATAACTAAGGTACGATTAAATTTACTTATGTTTCGCTGGTATAATATTTCGCAAATTGAGCCTATTGCAGTCGTTATAACAATAAGCATGGTATAAAAGATTAAACTGTCAAACCTTAGCTTTGTAATAGCAACATCAAAGACTTGCAATACAAAGAAAGGTGTGGATATTTTCATTATTCCGCTAATAATAACGAGAAAAAAATTTAAAAAGTATGTGGTTCTATATCCCTTTGTAAGAGGAAATAGCTCACGAATCAATTTTAGTCTTTTCATCTACTATCCCTCCAATCAATTTTCCAATACTATTTATCGAGCATAGCGAAGTATATTTAATATTGGAATGGTTTATAGTAATTCCGAACTGCTTTTCTAAGTCAATTATTAATTGCTTGATTTTATTAGTATGTATGAGTCCATTCTTAAATAAATTTGTATTCAAATCAACAACTATATTATCTCCCCATCCCATAATATCACTCAGAATTTGATGTACTGCTACTAAAACCGATTGATCACAAACTTGTTGGTGCCCTATTACATATGTATCTGTAAAAGCAACAATATCATTTTCCGTCCAGTCATTTCTTGTTGCGTTTTTTTCGAGTATTAGACCAGCACTTTCTAAATTGAGTATCATATTATAATCCGTTTCTAACTTGAGTAATAAACCAGAGATCACTGCACACGCTCTACTATTTCCACTAAACATAAAATAGTTATCGAGGGTCCAGGATGTAAAGGTCGGTGAAATGTCTGCTATACATTGGATGTCTTCTTTTGAATTATACCAATACTCTTCAGAGGAACTAAAGAAACTTCCACGTACACCAATTACTGACGGATATGCTGCTGGAAAACTTTGGCGATGTCCATTAGAAACCGATGCAACAATAATTTTTCCCTTTTTTTGTAGCGCATCGCAAATGAGTTTAAGATTTACGCTTCCTACTTCCTCAAGTAATGATAAGCTAAGATTTATAATATGATATTTTAAATCCATGCAGTGCTCTAGTGCTGCTTCAAGCACAGGATAAACCGTTTCTAAATTCTGATCTAATATTTTGATGATATAGAATTGAGTTTCTGGAAATATAGACTTAATAGTATATGCACATGCTGAACCGTGACCATTATCATCATCAAAACTATCATCACAGCATACATAGTTTTCCTCTACATAGAAATGTTTCCCACCAACTAAACAATCGCAAAAATCTAATTTATTTATCCCACTATCTATAAGTACAACAACTTTTTTATCCATATACTTGCATTCCCATCATTTTTTAAAAAAGAAGGCGGCAGTCTTACACCGCCGCCTTCCGTTTCTATATTAGCCGCCTCATTCGCATTTATTAATTATAGTATGACGACAAGTACAAGAAATTACCACTCAGAGATTACCACCAAGTCGTAGTTTTGGGAGTGTAGGCGGTATCATAGTAGACACAACCTTGTGTATTACCGTCGAGTTTTCCAACCCACACTTTTTTCTCCGTGCAATCATCAGCACAACCTTGACCACGAACTTTCAAGTTCAAGTTTGTGTTCTGAATTTTATTGATTTTCATCATAAAACACCACTCCTTTCAAAAATTGACTAAAAGGCAAGGTTTACCACCATGCTCCACGAGCAGTATACCCAATTGTATACCAGCAGCCAGCTTCCCAACCATCAGCTTCTTTTTTGCCAGCCCAGATCTTTTCCTCGCAGTTGTTTGTACAAGCTTGTCCCTGAACCTTCAATGGAAGAGTAGTTTCAATCTTTTTAACCTTCATGTAATTCACCATCCTTTGTTTTTTTGTTTCATGGAATAACGAGGCGACTACTATAAACGACTATAAATTTGCAATATTCCTTTGCAAATAATACTCAGAAAGTTTAACTTTCAAGTTTTCAATACTACAAACAATCGCTGATGGAGTATGAAGACTACCACACATTACTTTATTGATCATTCTACAACGAGTGGTATTACAGTAATTGTATCTCGAGCATCCTATACATTCAGTAATTTCAATTTTATCCCAACCAAGTATCTCCGTTACTTTTTCTTTATTTACCCCCTCCTTAATTGTGCCAACTACAAATTCCGGTATACCAACAGTAACAACACAGGGATATATTACACCATCGGTATCTATGCTAAATGTCGATGTACCTCCGTTACATGGAGAATTAGCCATTTTCGATAAAGCATCGTTAATAAGCCCTACATTGGTTATCTTGTCATAATCTTTGATATAATCAATAATTAACTTTCCCTGATCTAAAAGGATCTCCATGTCTTTTTCTGTCCAGTCATTACAGAAAGTATCAATAACAGGTACAATAGTTGTAAAACCTAAATCTAAAAGGTGCTTTACACTTTCATAGAGTGTCGATGCTGTTTGGGGGTTAATAGTCATTCGTGCCTTTACATCACTACGTTTCTCCAATAATTTTTTTGCTTTTTCTACGACTACAGCATAGGAACCTTTTTTATTAGCAAAAACCCTATTAGCATCATGGGCAGATTGAATACCATCAATACTGACTGATATTTCTGAATAGTGTTGGCTTAAAAAATCAATCATTAAATCAGTCAATAGAGTAGCATTTGTGGTAATTATGTATTGGACATTTTTGACTTTTTCATTCAGCCTTTTGATAAAGTATTGAATTTTATCAAACTCAATCAAAGGTTCTCCACCATGAGTCACAATAGATACTGTTTTATCTGAACAACTTCTTTGCTTCTCTACGATAAAATTCACAATACCGTCTAACACATCGTATGACGTTGAACGTACCATTTTATTACATTCATAGCAGTATGTACAATCCATATTACATTGATTGGTAAAAAATATGGTGTAATTCAATCAATCACCTTCTTATTTCCAAATATTTTTCAAAATCTCTTTCTTATAAGCACATCTTTCCTTGAATTCTTTTTCATCTATTTTATACATGGGATAAACACAAGACCAGCAAAAATAATTTATATTACAATTCTTGCAGGGTTCAAATTCACTTGGCTCAAACTTTTGCACGCAAGGACAAACGAAAAAGCCATCATTCGTATAGAAAAGTTTTCTCAAGTCATCAATTTCAGACATAGTACCAAGTCTAAATTCAGGTTCAACAAACAAATTACACGGGAAAATATCTCCATTGGCTTCTATAGTAATCTGATTATACCCGGCAGTGCAGCAGCAAGTGCGACACTCTGAATTTGTCTTTTTATCTTCCTGTCGTAAGAACTCCGTAGTAACTACATTATCCAAAATATCTTTATTCTCTTTTGCTCGACCTTCGTAAGATAATGCTCTCAGCATAGGAGTTGTATTTAACGATTCATTCAGCTCCATAAACTGTTTAGTATATCTCACATTGTTTGCACTTAAAACCATAGAAATACTAATCTTACTAAAGCCATGAGATTGAAGCAACTTTATGCTTGAAACAACCTTTTCAAATACCCCTTTGCCTCTTATAACAGCACATGACTCTTCATCTGCTCCATCAAGACTAATATCTATGCTATCAATTTGGCTAACGATTTCTTTAACGTTCTTAGGAGTGATCAAAGTGCCATTGGTCATGAGGGTGATTTTTCCATTATATATGCTCCGTAAATATCCCAATATTGTCAAAAAGTCTGATCTCAGCAAAGGCTCTCCGCCTGTTAGCGTAATGTTTTTGGGATTAGCAGCTACAATTTTATCGAGAAACGCACAAATTGTTTTTGTGTCAAAATGTTCTTTATCACTTTGACCAAATGCAGCATTGACCATACAATGAATACACTTCAAATTACATCTATGTGTAATTGCAAAACTAATATTTTCAATAATTTTTTCATCATCATTATATAGACAGTTCATTGAGTCTAATAATTTAATGAGCTGCTTCATATATTCTCGATCCTCGTCATCAGCAAGACTTTCAGACAAGGCACTCCACGACAATCCTTCCTTATTACACAATTCCAAAATATCGTAACACTGTTTTGGAACTTTAATCCACTGA
The DNA here is from genome assembly GCF_025566965.1 of Blautia ammoniilytica. Classification (NCBI taxonomy): domain Bacteria; kingdom Bacillati; phylum Bacillota; class Clostridia; order Lachnospirales; family Lachnospiraceae; genus Blautia; species Blautia ammoniilytica. The sequence continues at coordinate 40,938 of NZ_JAOQJL010000014.1, forward strand.
CCATTGAGCCGATTGAATATAATAGCTTGATCCTCATTAAACATAAACTTAGCCATGTTCGAAAATCGAATTCTCTTTGTATCCTCCACTTTAATTGCCCCCATATTAAAATTAATCTTTCGAATTGTACGAATTGCACATTCCATGTTGTTACATTTACACAACTAATAGGCGCAAGCAGACATTGGGATTTGTTGTTGTGTACTATATTTCTTATATAGTATACCACTTTATTGTTAGGATTGCAACAATGTATTTGATTTCCACATTTAGAATTTGACACAGGAAAGTTATGCAATACCAACAAAACTGTACCTATCAAGTAACTTTACAGCCATCATCAAAGATGATGTTCGAAGGGGATTGGGGATGTTGCCCCAACAAGCAATTTTTGAAAATTGAGCCAAAGGCGAAATTGAAAAAATGGGTGAACCTGTACAGGTTTACACTGCTTGCCAAAGAGTGTACACCTTGATAGGAATGTTGCACAAAAGTTATATTCGATTTTGTGTGTAAAAATACAAAATGACTATTTTGGTGGTGACAAACAAGAGAATTTGTGCTATACTGATCATAATATATTGATCATAAACAGAGAGTGTTTATTTTGAGAGTGTGGTGATATAGTTGCGAAGTATGAGTATGAAACGTAAGGTAACTATCGGGATGATAGCGTTACTTACTAATATGATATTGTACACCGGCTGTAGTAATTCTAACGTATCGTTATCAAATTCTTCACCGACTTTACCTGAAGTAAATGAAACATCCATTGCAGCGGCTATTGAACAAAGCGCCATGGAGGATGGTGGATATAGATTTGCAAATGCTGAATTTGAATCACAATTTAGTGTTTATGCCACATATTATATAAGGATGGCAAAAGAATATGCTGGTTGGTCGCAGTCCCCAATATCTCCAGAAACCAAAAGTGAAATTGAAGAAAAGTTTTTAAATGCTTCTGACATGGATTTAACGGATATTTTTTGCGCTATTTCTTTACTGGGAAGTAATGAAAACTTGCCTGCAAAAACAAAAGAAAATATTTCATCTTACTTAGATTCACTCTATGATAAAGATTTAAAGTGTTATACACTGTTTTATAATGGCGAAGGTAATGAGTATATATTTAATATATATGCGAACTACCTAGTGGACTTTATTTCCAGCTCATTGAATATAGAAATGAAGCCTATTGATGATTGGCTTGAAAAAGCAATTGAAGAGGTTTTTGTATCAGATGAGATAATTGCAGATAACTCCAGTGCGTACTCTATGTTTTTTGAATTGGCAAAGAATCACAACATAGAAGTTCCGGAAACATCGATAACTGCTATCATCCAAATGTTTGAAAATACTTTAGACAATATGGATGAACTGGACAATCAAAATATATATGTGCCTGTATTCTTAATGGATTATTTGGACTTTTCGAGATTTGCGGGCTATGATAGTTCAAAAAATCACGACAAAGTTATACGTGTTTTATGTGACGAAAATGGCGTAAAGAAAGATGCATTTGTTGAATATGATGCGTATGGTTTGTACGCAACTATACGTGCTTTAAAACTTGCAAACTACAATTTTGAAAGTTGTGTTCATTTTAGAGAGGTGTTTAATGAGTTCGATTCTTTTCTGTTAAGTGAAGATTCGTATATGTCTCCTGGATATGTGGAATCAAATTTTGTGGACACTTATTATGTGGATGCTTTAATTCATGATTTGGGTATAGATTCAAGTAATACTATTAGTCAATATTGTATAGAAAATAAACCCGCAATTCTTGAGAGCGATGTATTAAATATATACTATTTTCTTGAATTGTTGCAAAGGAATGATTTGTTAGAGCTTGTGGACGCTGAGCGTGATGAGATTATACAGAAGCTATCTTCAAGCATTCAAGTCCTAGCTAGTGACCCATCATCCATAAATGCGAACTTACCTAAAATTAATGGTTGTATCAAAGGATTAAAAATTTTAAACGAGAATCCACAATTCTCTGAAGAATACTATGATGCTATAGTAAAAAATTTTTCTGTGAGTTCTGATCAACAACAAAAGGCATATGATTTAGCCGGATTGATTGAGTTCATTTGTTTAGTATCTCCAGATAACATAGACGATTCCAAAGAATATTGCCATCAATTAGAAACAACATTAATTCAATTGTCATCTGAAGATGTAAGTAATAAAATAATGTTGCAAAAAATGGCATTAAATGTTTTTGAATTAAGCAACTATGTTGTCACATCAGAATTTAATCAAATAGTAGTAAACACTTTGAGTCAATCGCAAGATGAAAGCGGTCTATTTAAAGGAGGAGATTCCAATGATGATCTTGTAAGTTTTCGTAGTACCTATGATGCAGTTGTTTTGTGTGAAAGTATTAACTAAAATGTAAGGAGGTAACGTGTATGAAGAAAATGTTAAAAAGTGCATTGGCGTTAGCTATGGGAGCAGTTATGCTCATGCCGGTTACTGCTTTTGCAGCAGAAGATGAACCTACCCTCATTTCTACTCAGGAAGTGGCTTTGAGTCCTTCTGGTGCAAATACCAGAAGTGCTGAAACCAAGGAATTCACCTTGAGCACTTATGAAGATAACGGTAGGACGGTGTATTCTTTTGATGTGGAAGACGAAGAATATCGTCAGGCCGCTATGGAATATATCAACGAACTTACTGGTGATCCGGGGCCTACTCCTCAGACAAGAGGTATTTTGCAGCCTGGAGAGTCTGAGTATCATAACGATACACAGTATGATGGCGATGCGATGTCTTACGCATGGAAAAGAAATACTGCCGGTCAAACAGATAATAATTTTGAGGGCGGACAGTCATCGCTTTGGTCTGGAAGCGGAAATTGTGACTACATCGTATTGAATCAGGGCATTTCTGTAAGTGGAATTGCAGTTTCTATTTCTTGGCCGCCGTCTGTTTCTGGTAGTGGTAGCAGTGCTTCTTGGCAATCTCAGCCGGTATATGACAATGTTGCTGGAGCAAGTTTTAATGGACTCGTAGTTGGTGGCACAGCTTTTTCTTGTACGTTTAGCGAAAATGGCGATGTGTATGTAGGAAGCCGAATCTATCGTCCGACAACCACCATTAAGTTCAGTTATTTCTCCTAATCAGTGGAGGCACAAAATGAAATACAGTAACTTAGGGATAGGATTACTACTCTTTGCAATACTATTAGAAATGTGTTCTAGTGGTCTATCGGCATTATCCTTATGCTTAGGAGTAGTGGGTTTGGTCATACTGGTTGTATCGTCACTAAAACCAAAAGATAAGTACTAATTATTTGTACGATCAAAAGGGGTTATCGGCATTCGCTTGATAACCCCTTTCATTTGCTTTAAGAAACCTTATTTCAATATAGAATACAGCAAGTTCCAACTCTTTTGCTATTCGTATTCAAAATGGTTTGCATCATCATAATCTCCAAGATCATCTTTCAGGAACTTCGTCTTTCGAATGTACATAGGACTGACTAGTTCTCCTTTTTCGTGCAGAAGGCTGAATTTATAGTCCAGTAATGCTGCGGGAACATAAAGCTGTTTAGCGGTTTCAAAGAAAGAATATTTGGATAAGCATTCCAACACTTCTTTGTCTTCTAAAAGAAGTTCAGCTGCAAAGAAATTTGCTTCATCCTCATCTTGTGAGCGACCATCTAATACTTCCATTTCCTGAAAGCCTTTCATCATTGCAATTTTTGTATGAAGCACTGCGTGTCCCAATTCGTGAGCAATCAATATACGTTCTAACACGTCATTTACATTACTGTCAATGACGATATTTTTTTGTCTGGATTGATAGAAGAAGAACCCTTTCAGCTTTTTCTCCAAATTATAAAAATGAATTTTAATTTCCAGGCATTTACAAAGCTCATAGGGATCTCTAGTATCATATTTTTTTACGAGCTTTCCTACGGTTTCGATAATATGTGCTGCCGTTCTCATTTGCTTCACCTCCAAACTGAACACAGAAAAATACAGATAAGAAATCGTCAGATTTCACTTTGCGCAAGCTTCTTATGTTTTCTGTACTTTTTTGGGGTGAACTTTTCTTTGGCATTCTTTTTAGAGTCCATATAAACTGCCATTAATGCCTGAAAGAATACATCCTTAGCGTCCTCATCTAAATCACCACCAGCAAAGAGCGAACTCACACGTCCCAAAACTTCCTGTGCTTCTTTTGCACCTTTAGCACCAAACTGCTCTCGTGCTTCAGCCAAAAACATATCTTCATCTATATGACTTTGTGTATTGGTTTCCTGATCGTCTAATAAATAAGCTACAGAAACATGGAGAGCTTCAGCTAATTTTCTGATATTACCTTTGCGAGGTATGGTTCCCAACTGTTCGTAAGTGTAGAGGGAGCGTTCAGAGATACCGGTAAGCTGGGCAAGCTCGGTTTGAGATAGGTTCATAGCCAAACGAGCTTCTTTAATTTTTTCTCCAAATGTCATGGTAGTATCCTTCCTTTCAAAAAATATTTATTCATAACTTCCGATTATTTGTTGACAAACTTCTGAAAAATGCTATAATGAGAATCAGAGCAGAAGTTTTAGTTCCACTTAATTATATATCGGAACTTTTGCAAAGTCAAGAACTTCCGATTCTCACTTCTGTTTTTAATCATACATCGGAAGTTATAGTCATTCTTGTCCCATGGTATTTGTTTCCCTTTAGCCAAGTGACAGGAGTTAGAAAGGAATTCTTATTTTATGGATTAGGCTGAAAGGAGATTCTGAATGAGCAGATATAATACACAGGTATTAAGCAGTATTCGAATGCTTTGCCGGATGCGGAACATTAACGAGAAGGTTCTGTATGAAAGAGCAAAGCTGATTTTATCCATATATCGAGAGGTGTGCTGGTCTACCATTGATCGTGCGAATGATGTATGTGATACCCTTATTTGTACTTACGGTGACAGCTTAGATGGTGCATTGATTTATCTGGAGAACTTTGCTCCGGATGAAGCGAGAGAACGATTTGAAGAACGCATCCGTAGCTTATTTGAGACAAAGTGGATCATTGAACTGGTAGATATGGCTATGTTGAAAATCAGAGAATATCCAGATAAAGGCGCTCTGTACTGTGAGATTATCTCAAAGGCATATCTCAACCGCTTCAAGTACAGGGAATCAGAAATGCTGGAGGTTTTGAATATGGAACGCAGCACCTACTATGACCGAAAGAAAGAAGCGATACTGTTATTTGGTCTGTCACTTTGGGGAACAGCCATTCCTAAATTGAAAGATTTCCTGGAAAGTGCCAGGGAGGAAGAAGCCTTGTGTTATTGTGAGTGCTAAGACAGGATTTTAGTCCGACTAAAATCCGATGAAAATACGACGGTTTCCCTACTGAAAGTCCGACTTGTCCAGTGTTAAAATGGCTATGCTGGGAGATAACGGCATAAAATTGAATAGAGAGAGTTACGCCTCGTGCCTGTAATGGGTACGGGGCTTTTTTTATACCTGCCTATCTTCCTTCATTTTAACACAAAGGCATGAACGAGAGCTTGGAGCAATTTACTCCGGCTCTTTTTTTATGCCTGCAAGGAGGACAGGCAGATGGCAAAGGGCATTGAGAATCGGGCACGATCTCCTCCTGCTGTTTTTGATTTTGCAACTTCACAAATTCAGAAACACGGAGGAACGAAAATGTATTACGACTTGATCGAAAGCGGAAAAAGAATTAAAGCTTTGAGAAAGGAACATGGGCTTACACAGGAACAGCTTGCGGAGCAGTTAGGTGTTGCTGCAAACACCATTGCACGAATTGAAACTGGAAACAGAGGTATCTCTATTGATTTGGCAATCGAACTGGTTGTGCGCTTTGAGACAACCCTTGATTACATATTTTTAGGTCGTGAATAACCTCAAAACTATACCTACGAGGCAATAAAAACTTGCATGAGGAACAGGTACAATTTAGATACAGCCAAAGAAAATCGGCTGCTTGATCCTTGAAAACTGAATACACAGTCATCGAATACGTTCCTGTTGCCGGTGCGAGAGCATCAGCCACATCAGCGGTACGCCGAGACGTATCGGACAGAGAAGCAGAACGACTTTCTTCTATAAATTAAGTGCTTGTCTCTCTCCCGATGCCAGCGATCAATACTGGCTTGTAAATATTGGGTTGCTCCCAATACGGCCATGAAAGCAACAGGATTAAAGATACTTCTCTACGGAGCTGGCGGAGAACCCGGCAGAGGTTAGATTCCTATGGAACTGATTCGCAATCAGTCGTTCGGTGATTCCCTGAGGGCGTAAGCCCTCTTTCCCAGGGGTGCGTGGCAAATATGGGACACATAGACTTTTGGACTGACTGCCTGATTCCTTTCGGGCAGTCAGTTATTACATACCCAACGAAAGGAGGTCATGGCACATGATGAAAGAAAATTGGGTATATTGCCGTGGTGATATTTATTGCGCCAATCTGGACCCGGTAGTTGGGTCGGAACAAGGCGGCATCCGTCCGGTTATCGTCATTCAGAACGATACCGGTAATAAACACGCTCCCACATTGATTGTGGCAACGGTCACCACCAGAATCCATAAGAAAGCGAATATGCCGACGCACTTTGTTATTTACGACAATCCTGCATTCAAAGAAGCGTCCGTTGTTCAGCTGGAACAGATTCGTACCATTGATAAAAGCAGGATTGATAATTACTTAGGTAAGGTAACGCCCCGTGAAATGGTAGCGATTGAGAAAGCCTTATCCGTCAGCCTGGCAATGGAACAGCTGAAAAAGCGTCCCACAAAACATAAAGCAAAGAGAACGAAGGAGTGAACATAAATGTTTGAAGAAAGAATCGCTGCCATGAATCAGCGCACCGAAGAAGCGATGGCTGCTAACGCAGTTCAGTTTGATAAGAGAACCTATACGGTTGATGAGATTCAGGATATTCTGGGCATCAGCAGAACCAGTGCATACAACCTTGTGAAAAAGAAAGTTTTTCACAGTGTCCGCATTGGCGGCAGCATCAGAATCTCCAAAAAGAGTTTTGATGAGTGGTTGGATCATCAAATGTAAGATTTGTCAAGGGTGTCGTACAACCCGGCGACAAACTTCAAAACATATTGAAAGTTCGATAAAATGTAGCCATGACAAGAAACACATGGCTACATTTTTTACATAGGAGGTTGTACGATGGCGGAAATGAGAAAACGCACGAGTATGTCTGTTCCGGAAATGGGCAGGATGCTCGGTCTTGGTAAAACGGAGTCATACTGGCTCATTAAGAAGAATTACTTCAAAACCATTCTTGTCGGCAACACCATGAGGGTGATGATCGACAGCTTTGAAGAATGGTATGCCAATCAGTTCAAATATCAGAAGGTCGATGGAACCCCTCCCGGAGAGGAACTGAAGAAAACTACATATTCAATGGAGGAGCTTGGACAGCGCCTTGGGCTGAAAGAAGCGACTGCTTACGAGCTGGTTGCCAAAGGGCATTTTGATGTGGTTGATGTCCTGGGCAAGCGCAGAGTGACCAAGGAGAGCTTTGAAAGATGGTATGCTTCTCAAACCGATTACCGCACGGTAGAGGATCAGGAACTGGATGCAGATATTATGGCATCCACCTACGGTCTGCCGGAAATGGCAAGAATGCTTGGGGTACATCGTCAGACCATTTACTATATCGTTGCCAATGAAGATTTTGAGCTTATCAAGGTTGGCAGATATAAGCGAGCTACCAAAGAGAGCTTTGAAAAATGGTATCAGAATCAGACCCGCTACCAGTTAGCGGAAGATAGACAGGAAAGGAGCTGATTACATGGCATCTATTGTTAAGAGAAAAAAGAAGTATTCTGTGGTTTATACATACACCGATGAGAACGGCAACAAGCGTCAGAAGTGGGAAACCTTTGAAACGAATTCCGAAGCAAAGAAAAGGAAGTTGCAGGTTGAATATGAGCAGGAGTCCGGAACCTTTATTCCCCCTTCTGCTAAAACCGTCAACGATCTTTTGGATGAGTATATGTCAATCTATGGTGTGAACACATGGGCGATGTCTACCTATGAAAGCAGAAAGAGCCTGATTGCAAACTATATTCGTCCCCTCATCGGTGATATGAAGCTGGAGGATGTCACACCGAGAATCATGGACAAGTATTACCGAGATTTGCTTTCTGTCAAAGCGGTTTCTTCTAAGTATGTAAAAGCCCGTACAGAATATCTGACTCCGCATACTGTCCGAGAGGTTCACAAGACATTGCGAAATGCTTTCAATCAGGCGGTCAAGTGGGAATTGATGACCAGAAACCCTGTGGAGCACGCTACGCTGCCGAAAGAAGAACACAAGACCAGGGACATCTGGACAGCAGAAGTGCTCCAGAAGGCTCTGGAAGCCTGTGACGATGATATTCTTCGCCTGGCTATTAACCTTGCCTTCTCCTGTTCCCTGCGAATGGGCGAGCTTCTGGGGCTTACCTGGGACTGTATTGACATTTCCCCTACCAGTATTGAACTTGGTCAGGCAAGCATCTTCGTTGAAAAGGAGTTGCAGAGAGTAAATCGTGAAGCGATGGCAGATCTGGACGGTAAGGACATCATGTTCAAGTTCCCACCGACCTTCGCCAGTACGCATACCGCATTGGTTCTCAAAACTCCTAAGACCAAAACAAGTGTCCGCAAGGTGTTCTTACCGAAAACCGTAGCGGAAATGTTGGTACAGCGAAAGGCTGACATCGAAGAACTGAAAGACCTTTTCGGTGACGAGTTCGTAGACTTCAATCTGGTTTTCTGTTCTTCCAATGGCAAGCCGATTGAGGGGCAGGTTATCAACCGTGCTTTCAATAAGCTGATTGAGGAGAAGGGACTGCCGAAAGTGGTTTTCCATAGTCTCCGACATTCCAGTATCACTTACAAGCTGAAGCTGAACGGCGGCGATATGAAATCCGTTCAAGGCGATTCCGGTCATGCACAGGTCAAGATGGTAGCGGATGTTTACTCCCATATCATCGACGATGACCGCAGACTGAACGCTGAAAGAATGGAAGCTGCGTTCTATTCAGGCAGACAGGCAACGCCTGAGCCGGTTCAACCAGCCGCAACGGAAAGCTCCGCTGATGATAAAGAACTTCTTCTGAAGCTTCTGCAAAATCCGGAAATGGCAGCACTCCTGAAGTCGCTGGCAAAAACATTATAGTAACTGCAAGGGCAGATCCTTTTACATAGCTACAATAGCTGTAAAAGGGTCTGCCCTTATTTTTTTGTTATGGAGGTCAACGAGTATGGATAGAATCTTTATGGACGAGTATTACGAGCATCTGAGAGCTGACAATATCGAGGCATTTTCCAAGGAAAGGAACGACGAATATGTTGGCAGAGCTGAGGAATACAAAGCAGCAAAGTCGGCATTGCTTGAAGGATTGGGACTTGAGCATTTGTTTGACCATAGCCATGAACTGACTCCGAAAGAGAAAGAAATATGGATGCTGTTCGATAGGGTTGATGTAGCAGAGCTTCTGGCAAGGGATGCTTTTGCCAAGGGTGCTTATATGCTCGGCGCTGAGGATAGAGAGATTATGCTGAAATAAAAAAAGACCTGCTTCGGCGGGTCTAAATTACATAGAATCATTGAGTCTGAAAAAACCTTTGAAATTCTTAATAATGCTGGTTGAAAAATCTATTTTGAAATGATATATTAAACAGACTAAGATGGTGTCTAAAGACATCAGCGCCTCCGCACGAGAATGAATAGGATTTCCTATCATTTCGTATCACGAGAAGTTACATAGAGAGATTTGCTTGCACTTGCAACGTCCACCGAAAATCGAAAGCCTTGCTAATTTCGAGCCAATTGGACGGTGTAAAATCCCTATGAAAATGCTTATGAAGCGTAATACCAGATAGGATTTGAAACAGTGAAAAACCTTGTATTTTCAAGGATTTTCTTGCACTGTGTTGCACTTGGTTTCATCGTATCGGGTCTACTCCTAAGCGAGGGGTCGGAGGTTCAAATCCTCTTGGCGACGGGCTTCAAAGCGTTCGAAAATGTTAGCTGGATTAGCTGACAACGAACGCTTTTGTTATTTTCTAATCACGTTCGTGACACAAAATTCCATTCAAAATGATCAATTTCCAGCTAACGCAATCCGATTTTTGTTAGCTGACAGCTAATCAAAATTACCGGTTTGCAAACATGGGTTTTAGGAAGTCCAGCTAACATTTGGGTTCCGCTCCGTTGTCACCCCTTATTTGGGGATGTAAATCAGAGAAAAGGCGGGAAAAGAAACAATCTTTCCCAAACCTGCAAACATGAATTAGCTGAAACAGTATTCAATTCTATTAGCTACAGCTAATGGTCAAACAGCAATGTCTGTTTGGAACTTTACTATCTATAAAAGTTCCAGGCAGGCATTTTTTATTTCCTGAATCCTGGAGGAAAGGAGTCAAGATGACTGAACCAAATAGACAATCAGGAGAAAACGAAGAAAGAATCATAGAAATTGAAATTGAGCGTCTTCGTCCGTTCAAAGAGCACCTGTTTCAGGTAAAAGATGATAAGGAAATGTTTCTTCTGCAGGAAAGCATTGAGAAGTATGGAATTTTAAATCCGTTAATCGTCAGACCAGTACCGGATGGATACTATGAGATCATATCCGGTCACAGAAGAAAACATGCTGCGGAGAAACTGGGATACCGTAAAGTACCGGTAATCATCCGGGTATTAAGTGAAGATGATTCCATCTTGAGCATGGTAGATTCCAATCTTCACAGAGAACGGATCAGCTACAGTGAAAAAGCTTTTGCTTACAAACTGAAGAATGACGTATTGAAAAGAAAAAGTGGTCGAAAAAAAAGCCAAGTTGACCACAAAACACCAAGAAAGCGGGCAATAGAGATCATCAGCGAGGATTGTGGTGATAGTCCAAAACAAGTTCAGCGTTATATCTCACTGACAAAACTGATACCGGAAATGCTGCAGAAACTGGATGATGAGATTATTTCTTTTTGTCCAGCTGTAGAGATAGCAGCATTAAGTGAAAAAGAGCAAAAGGAATTGCTTGTAGCAATGGAGTATGCACAGGCGATCCCATCACTCTCACAGGCACAGAGGATCCGGCAACTGAGTAAAGAAAAACAGTTGTCACTGGAAAAGATGGAAGAAATCATGTGTGAAGTGAAAAAGGGTGAGATTACAAGAGTGGCATTCACAAACGAGCAGTTACACAAGTATTTTCCAAATTCTTATACACCGGCAATGATGAAGCGAGAAATACTGGCACTGCTAAAATTATGGAAAAAAGAATCATGGGAAAGTTAAAGGAGGAAGAAAGCATGTGTAAAGTTATATCCGTAGTAAACCAGAAAGGTGGCGTCGGAAAGACCACCACAACCGTAAATGTAGGCATTGGACTGGCAAGAGAAGGTAAGAAAGTGTTGCTGATCGACGCAGATCCACAGGGAAGTTTAACCGCAAGTCTTGGATATGAGGAACCGGATGATCTTCGCATCACACTGGCAACGATCATGATGGATGTCATTAACGAAGAAGAAATCTCTCTGGAAGATGGTATCTTACATCACCAGGAAAATGTAGATCTACTTCCGGCAAATATTGAGCTTTCTGCACTGGAAGTAACTATGGGAAATGTTATGAGCAGAGAAATGATCATGAAAGAATATATCGATGCGATAAGATGCCGATACGATTATATCCTGATCGACTGTATGCCGAGCCTTGGTATGATGACAATCAATGCACTGGTCTCTTCCGATTCCGTGCTGATACCTGTACAGGCCGCATATCTGCCTGTTAAAGGACTTCAGCAGCTGATCAAGACCATTCTTACAGTAAAGAAAAGACTGAACCGGAAACTGGCGATTGAGGGCATTCTCCTGACTATGGTAGATTTCAGAACCAATTACGCAAGGGATATTGCATCGAGAGTACATACAACCTACGGAAGTCAGATCGAGGTATTTGAAAATGTGATCCCGATGTCTGTAAAAGCTGCTGAGACCAGTGCAGAGGGAAAAAGTATCTATATGCACTGCCCGAAAGGAAAAGTTGCAGAGGCATATAAGAACTTAACACAGGAGGTTTTGAAAAATGAAAAATAGAAGTGGCGAAAAGATTAAACTGGCAAGCATTGATGAACTGCTGGGTGTGGTAAATGAAGAATCTGCAATGGAGATAGAGATCAGTAAGATCCATCCGTTTAAAAATCATCCGTTCAAGGTGCTGGATGATGAAAAGATGCAGGATCTGGTTGAAAGTGTAAGGATCAATGGAGTACTGACACCGGTACTGCTTCGAATGGATGATAATGAAGAATATGAAATGGTATCCGGTCACAGAAGAATGCATGCAGCACAGCTTGCAGGACTGACGACAATTCCGGCAATCGTAAGAGAATTATCGGATGATGATGCGGTGATTGCGATGGTGGACGCTAACATTCAGCGAGAGGAACTGTTACCGAGTGAGAAAGCATTTGCATATAAGATGAAAATGGATGCTATGAGAAGAACAGCAGGTCGTCCGACAAAAGAAAATCCCCGACAAAATGTCGGGAATTATGAGACGGCAGATCTCATTGGAAAGGATAATGGAGAAAGTGGACGACAGGTTCAAAGATATATTCGCCTCACGGAATTAATACCAGAACTTTTAGATCTGGTAGATAAGAAAAAGCTCCAATTTACAGTTGCTATTGATATCTCCTACATCGATAAGGAAGTACAGGAATGGATCTACGAATATATCCGCGACACCGGATTTATCAAGCCAAAGCAGATTGCAGCACTCAGAAATCAGCTGAATGATGGACCAATCAATCAGATCCAGATGTTATCGATTTTCAATAACTGTGTGATGGCAAAGAAAGTATCCCGGTCTCTTACCTTCTCAGAAAAGAAACTGACAAAGTACTTTCCGGATGATTATACAGCCAAAGATATGGAACAGATGATTGAATCATTATTAGAAAAATGGATGCAGGAACAGTCCTGTTAAGGATAGAAAAAGCTAAGAAAACAAAGTCAAAGAAGTTTAAAAAGAGGACTTCTTAGCAGAAAATGAAAGGAGGAAATTATGGAGAAAAAAATGACATTTAATTATTTTTACGGTACCGAAGCTGATCAGTTCAGCTTCTACCGCATACCAAAAGCATTATTTACAGACAGTTATTTTAAAGATTTATCGAGCGATGCTAAAATTTTATATGGACTGATGTTGGATCGAATGTCTCTTTCCATCAAGAATCAGTGGTTTGATGACAAAAACAGAGCATATATCTACTTTTCCATCGAAGATATCATGGAATTACTGAACTGTGGCAGAAATAAAGCCATCAAATCCATGAGAGAACTGGATGACGAAACAGGGATTGGCCTGATTGAGAAACGCAGACAGGGATTTGGAAAGGTGAACGTTATCTACGTGAAAACCTTTATGCCTGAGAAAACAGATGAGAAAAAATTTGAAGAGGAATTAAAGAAGTTTAAAAAACAAACTTCTGTGGAAAATGAGGAATCTACAGAAGTTTACATTTCAAACTTCATGAAGTCCCAAAATCAAACTTCTAGAAGTCCCGAAAACAAACTTCAAGAAGTTTACATTTCAAACCCTAATAATACTAATCTTAGTGATACTGAAATGAATGATAATAAATCTAATCAAATCGTATCTGCAGATGAGAATCAATCCGATGGCGATAACCGCTCTGAGGATTATCAGGCTTATGAAAACCTTGTCAAAGAGACCATTGATTATGAATCACTGGAAGTAACCCATCATGACGATATGCGGCAGGTAGATGAAATCGTGAACCTGATCGTAGAGACTGTGATGTGTAAAAATGACAAGATCTTGATTGCCAGCAACTGGTATCCGGCATCACTGGTGAAGAAAAAATTTCTGATGCTGACCTATTCACATATCGAGTATGTCTTACACTGTATGAGTGGTAACACCACAAAGGTGAAGAACATCAAGAAATATTTATTAGCAGCCCTGTTTAATGCACCGTCAACGATGAACGGGTATTATCAGGCAGAGGTGAACCATGATATGCCAGGACTGGTAAGATAGGAGGTGCACATGTTTATTTTAAAACTTGCTGGAAAGATATTATTACTGCCGGTATGGCTGATCCTTTTTGTGATCGGCCTGGCAGTAAAAATGACAGTACAGACTTATGCGGTTGTCAGAGGGATCCTTGGATTTATATTCACTTTATTGATTATAGCGACTGCATACTGTTATCATGACTGGGTACAGGTTGCATTTCTATTTTCGCTGAGTGTAATTCTGTATCTGATCCTGTTTGCAGGAGTGTTTGTAGATACTGTACTGGACATGACAAGAGAACGTATTATTGATTTTATTATATCGTGAGGAGAATATGAAAATGAGCGAAAACAATGATTATATTCAGTTACCACCACTAAAAAAAGACACACCGTCCGATGTGGTAGCATTTATCTGGGAGTACATGAAAGTACCGGAGAACTCAAGAGAAAAAGTTAAGAATCTGCTTAAAGATGCAAATGAAAATGGCGTAAAATTAAGTCATCAGGCACCAACACTGTATGATGTTGTTCCAAAAGAAGAAATTGCTGAATTTGAAGAGCTTATGCGCAAAACCATAGCTGACATTGTATCAGAAGCCAGTAGCGTTGCCTGTTGGGTGTATGTGCAGAAATATGTGAAGCACAAAACCCTAAACGAAATGCTGCAAGAATTGCCAGACGTAGGTCAATTCATCCTAGCTATGGATACCTGGTTTGAAAAACTGATGGAGAAATAATCTAGGAAAATAGTTTAAAGTTTACATGTTATGATCATGTATGAAGTTGGAACAAAATAAAAGAATTGTGCTATAATATTGTTCAAGAAAAAGCTCATTGACATATTTCAATCTATTTAGGAGGATAAACGATCATGTGTACAGCAGCAACTTATAAAACAAAAGATTTTTACTTTGGACGAACCCTCGATTATGAATTCTCTTATGGTGATCAGATAGTAATTACACCACGTAATTATGCGTTTAATTTTCGCCATGTTGGCGATATGAAAAATCATTATGCAATTATTGGAATGGCTCATGTTGCTGAGGATTATCCTTTGTATTATGATGCTATGAATGAAAAAGGAGTGGCAATGGCAGGACTGAATTTTGTCGGAAATGCTGTTTATGCCGCGATTAAGCCAGATGTGGAAAATATTGCACAGTTTGAATTTATTCCGTGGATTTTAAGTCAGTGTTCTTCTTTAGTTGAAGTTCGCGAGCTTCTTGAACGAATTAATATTGTTAATACTCCTTTCAGCGAGCAATTACCATTAGCACAATTACACTGGATCATTTCTGATGAGAATGAGTCAATTACGGTAGAATCTATGTCAGATGGTTTGCATATTTATGACAATCCAGTAGGAGTGCTTACGAATAATCCTCCATTTCCACAGCAGATGTTTCAACTAAATAATTATATGTATTTATCTCCTAAACAGCCCAGAAATACTTTCTGCGAAAATTTGACTCTTGATGCATATAGTAGAGGTATGGGAGGATTAGGTCTTCCGGGAGATCTCTCATCTTCCTCACGCTTTGTACGTGTAGCTTTTACAAAGGTAAATGCAATTTCAGGTGAATCAGAGGAAGAAAGCGTTAGCCAATTCTTCCACATTCTCGGATCTGTGGATCAGCAACGAGGATGTTGCGAAGTAGCGGATGGAAAATATGAAATCACATTGTATACGTCGTGTTGTAATGTTACAAAAGGTATTTATTATTACAATACTTATGAAAACCATCAGATCAGTGCAGTAGATATGCATGTAGAAAATCTGGATAGTGATAAAATGATTTGTTATCCAGTAATTCAAGGAGAACGAATCAACTATCAAAATAAATAATGTTTTGAAATCAGGGATGAGGTAGAAAGGAAAGTTCCATGACAAAAGATGAAGTAAAAAAACTCAGGATGAACAGTCCGGAATCACTACAGTTTTTAAATAATGCTACAAAATTTTATAATTTAATGATGATGTATCGTTGTGCTATTCGGGAGATACAAACTAAACTTGAGGTTTTGGATGATGAATTTTCAGTTGAGAACAATCGAAATCCTATTTCTTTTATAAAAACAAGAATTAAGCAGCCCAATAGTATTTACGATAAACTGCAGAAGATGGGATATGAATTTACAACAGAAAATATACAGACATATCTCAATGATGTAGCAGGCGTTCGAATAGTTTGTGCGTTTATTGACGATATTTATATGATATCAGATTTGATTACCCAACAGGATGATATTAAAGTTATTGAAATAAAAGATTATATAAAAAATCCAAAATCGAATGGTTATCGAAGCTATCATATGATTGTTGAAATACCAGTATTTTTTGCTAAGGGTAAAACACCTATGCGTGTAGAATTACAGATTCGAACCAATGGTATGGATTTCTGGGCAACATTGGAACATCAACTTCGCTATAAAAAAGGAATTGAAGAAATGCCTGGCTATGATGAGATAAGTGAAGAATTACTTCATTCTGCAAGAGCTATCATTGAAGCAGATAATGAAATGCAGAGAATAAAAGACAAAATTGGTATGTTCCACGAAATTTAGGAAGAAAACTGAGCAAGTAGGAAGGTGGAATATATATGAAACAAGATACTTTAGAGGGCAAAGCAAAAACAAAAAATGGGGTAAAACGGCTGTGTTTTTCCATAATCTGCATTCTTCTGGAAGTGATTTTTATTATTACTATCGTAACACGCTTGAATGAATATGCAGAAATCATAAATTTATTTACAAGGATTTTGAGTGGGATCTTGGTTTTGGGATTGTACGCATCAAATAAGACATCCTCTATGAAAATGCCTTGGGTCATCTTAATTCTAATTTTCCCAATTATGGGTGTAGGCCTGTATTTGTTGATTGGTTTGAATGGTGGCACACATAAAATGCGTGAGCGATATGCAGAAATTGATAGCAAATTGTTACCAATGCTTCCGGACAGTCAGGAGTGTTTGAGCAAAATAAAAGAAACAATTCCGAAAGCAGGAAATATAGCAAGTTACATACAAAGAAATTCGCAGTATCCAATCTATCAGAATACGGATATTGTGTATTTTGATGAAGCAGTGAAAGGATTAGAGGCACAGCTTAAGGATTTGGAGAAAGCACAGAAGTTTATCTTTATGGAATATCATGCGATAGAAGACGCTGAAGCATGGCATAAGATTCAAGATGTTCTGGAAGAGCGAGTAAAAGCAGGTGTGGAAGTTAGAGTATTCTACGATGATATGGGTTCTATAGGCTTTATTAACACAGATTTTGTGAAAAAGATGGAAGCAATAGGAATTCATTGCCGTGTATTCAATCCGTTTATGCCAGGTTTAAATCTGTTTTTGAACAATCGTGATCATAGAAAAATAACAGTTATTGATGGAAAAGTCGGATTTACAGGTGGATATAATCTAGCAAACGAATATTTTAATTACACACACCCGTATGGACAGTGGAAAGATACAGGTATTCGTTTAGAAGGAGATGCTGTTCAGTCGCTTACGGTGACATTTTTGGAAATGTGGAATGCAGTAAGTGATAAGGATGCTAATGATTCTGATTTTAGTAAATACCTTTTCCACTATGATTATGCGGCACAGCAAACTGGGTTTGTTCAACCTTATGCAGACAGCCCTATGGATAATGAGCAAGTAGGAGAAGAAGTTTATATCAGTATGATAAATAAAGCTGAAAAATATTGTTGGTTTATGACTCCATATCTAATCATAACAGATGAAATGACGCATGCGTTATGTCTGGCTGCTAAGCGAGGGGTAGACGTAAGAATTATCACACCTGGTATCCCTGATAAAAAATTCATTTATAATATAACTCGTTCTTTTTATCATGGATTAGTTAAATATGGTGTTCGTGTTTATGAGTGGACTCCTGGTTTCTGTCATGCAAAAATGAGTGTGGCAGATGACTGTATGGCAACTTGTGGAACAATTAATCTGGATTATCGAAGTTTATATCACCATTTTGAAAACGGCTGTTTTATGGCAGATTGTCAGGCAGTTGTGGAAATAAAAAATGATCTGATAAGAACGATGGGAGAATGTCGTGATGTGACAGACCAATATCAAACCGGACGAAGTGCATATTTGCGACTGGGACAATTATTTATGAGATTATTTGCTGGATTGCTATAAGAATCTGATGAAATGACCTTTCAAAAAACAGTTGATTTAGAAGTTAACTGTTTTTGAAAGGCCGTTTTTGCTATATCTAACAGTCTGTTGTACAAAGAAGATTTTGCATGGATAGTGATTAATACAACGGAGTAAGAAAAGCTCCTTCATATATTAGAATAAAAATATGACTGTTTCTTTAAAAAGAAGCCGGTCATATTTTTTTATGAAAAATAAATTTTGTTGAGGTTAAATTGAGATTGACTTTGTATTGTATAAGTATGAAATAAAAAGGAAGCAGGTGATGTACAATGAAAAAGCATAAAATATGTAAAATCCTTCTTGTTATACTGGCAATTTTTTTATGTGTGGCTTTTTATGAATTGCTCGGAATCTGCGTTGCATATAAAAAGCAGCCGGAAGTGTCCAATACAACCAAAAAAGAAACAAAAAATGGGTCATGGAACGAATGCAGTGAAAATACAGAACGGGCAGTAATCATAGAAAAGAATCCAGAAGCGCTTTTACAAAGAGTGCGTTTGATCAAGAATGCAAAAAAGGAAATTATTCTTTCTACTTTTGCATTTCAATCCGATGAAAGTGGAAAATTGATTTTAGGAGCACTGCATGATGCGGCAGACAGAGGTGTACATATTCGTCTGTTAGTAGATGGAATGGAGAGCTGGATTGATATGGAAGGAAATCCGTATTTCTATGGATTATCTTCCCATGAGAATGTTGAAATTAAACTGTATAATAAGGCCAATCCGTTGAAACCATGGAAGATGATGGGTAGAATGCATGATAAATATTTGATTGCAGATGGAAAGAGATATATTCTTGGGGGAAGAAATACATACAATTATTTCCTGGGTGATTTTCCGGGACATAAGAACTATGACAGAGACGTGTTAGTGGTTTGCGATGAACCTGAGAAAGAAAATTCAGTTAACCAGTTGTTAGAGTATTTTGAAACGATATGGGAACAAGAAGACAGTGGTTATTTTCATGACAATAAAAAACTGGCAAATAGAAAATCTGTAAAGAACGCAGTTTTAGAGCTGCAGAACGGCTATCAGAAATATTTTGAAGAGAATAAGGAAAGAATCTGCGATACCGATTACACGGACGAAACTTTTGAGACAGAAAAGATTGCATTAGTGTCAAATCCTATTCACACAGGTTCCAAAGAACCAGTAGTGTGGTATCAGTTGGGAGAATTGATGAAAAATGCAAAAAATCGTGTGAAGATCCACACGCCATATATTATCTGTAATGATATGATGTATAATACATGGGAGGAGATTGCAGAGAACGTTTCAGATTTTTCTATCATGACAAATTCAGTTGCGAATAATGGGAATCCATTTGGGGCTGCCGATTATGCGAAAAACAGAAATAGAATCTTAAGTACAGGAATTAATATCTGGGAATATGAAGGCGGTTATTCATACCACGGAAAAAGTATTCTGATTGACGATGATCTGTCTGTAATCGGTTCCTTTAATATGGACATGAGAAGTGCATATCTGGATACGGAACTGATGCTTGTAATTCGCAGTAAAGATATTAATAAACAGTTGGAAGAGGGCATGATGGAATATGAAAGAGTGTCCCGCCAGGTATTGGAAGATGGAACCTATCGTGATCCATATCATGTAGAGCCAATCGAATTAACAAAGAAACGTCAGAGAAAAATATTTTTGGTACAGCATCTGCTTGGATGGGCGAGGTATCTGTTTTAATAAGGAGGAAGGAAAACGTGTTTCAAATATTGATTGTAGAAGATGATAAAGAATTAAGCCAGCTATTCCAAAAAGTGCTTGAGAAGAATGGATATCAAGTAAAAAGTGCATCGGATGGAGCACAGGCATTAGAAGTATTGGATAAGGAATATATTGATCTGATCATTTCTGATATTATGATGCCGGTTATGGATGGCTATGAACTGGTGTCAGAACTTCGTTCAGCAGGATATCAGATACCAGTGCTTATGATCACTGCGAAAGGTTCCTTTGATGATATGCGTCAGGGATTTTTTTCGGGAAGTGATGATTATATGGTAAAACCGGTAAATGTGAATGAAATGGTTTTAAGAGTCGGAGCACTGCTTCGCCGTGCACAGATATTGAATGAACACAAAATTGTGATCGGTTCAACAGAGTTTGATTATGATGCAATGACGGTTACAACTGATAAGGAAAGTCTTGTTTTACCTAAAAAACAATTCCTGCTTTTATATAAGCTTGCAGCTTCGCCAGGCAGAACATTTACAAAACAACAGTTGATGGATGAAGTATGGGGATACGAGACGGAGGCAGACCCACATACAATAGAGGTACATATAGGAAGACTCAGAGAGCGTTTTAAAGATAACCCTGATTTTGAAATTGTAACAATGCGTGGAATTGGATACAAGGTGGTGAAAAAATAATGGAACAAAAGAAAGAAAAAGGATTGCGGATCCGATCCTGTCTGACTGGTGCAATCTGGCTGGCACTCGTATTTTCAACAGTCATATCTGCGTTATTATTTGCTTTTTTGAATCATTTTTTTAATCTGCCTGGTAGCATACCTATGCTTGGCTGGCTTTTGATTTTCAATACATTGATTGCAGGGCTGATCACTTCCTTTATCAATGCAAAGTTACTGGAACCAATTACCAGACTTAGTAAAGCAATGAAGGAAGTTTCTCAGGGAGATTTTGAACAGCATTTGGAAACGAACAGCCGTATAGCAGAAGTGGGAGAATCTTATCAAAGTTTTAACGTTATGACAAAAGAACTTCGTGCAACAGAGGTGCTGCAGATGGATTTTGTATCTAATGTTTCTCATGAGTTTAAGACCCCGATTAATGCCATTGAAGGGTATACAATGCTGCTTCAGGGAGAAGAACTGTCTCCGGATCAAGAGGAATATGTAGAAAAAATCTTATTTAACACCCAAAGACTTTCCGGATTGGTTGGTAATATTTTGCTGTTATCCAAGTTAGAGAATCAGAATATACCAATGAAAAAAACAGAATATCGTCTGGATGAACAGATCCGCCAGGCATTTCTTTCATTGGAAACAAAATGGACAGAAAAAGAAATTGGTTTTCAGGTAGAATTGGAGGAAGTTAAATATACTGGGAATGAAGGACTTTTTATGCATATCTGGATAAATCTTTTGGATAATGCGATTAAGTTCAGCCCTTCAAAGGGGACAATTACGATGTTTCTGAAACAAGAACAGGATTCTGTTAAGTTCATTCTGGAAGATGAAGGACCAGGAATAGAGGATGATGTAAAATCCAGAATATTTGACAAGTTCTATCAGGTAGATGGATCTCATAAAGCAGAAGGAAATGGCCTAGGTCTTGCACTTGTAAAACGGATTGTAGATAGTGCCGGAGGAACAATCAAAGCAGAAAACCGTGAATATGGTGGATGCAGATTTGTTGTAGAGCTTCCAATACAGAAAGATGAGGCCATATAAGTTTAAGAAAAACAGATAGAGGAGGAATTACATGACATTTTATCAGGAATTGCAGTTAAATCAGGCAGGTTCTAAAAATCTGTTGAAAAAGAGTGAAACACTAAAAGAAAAATTATATCATATGTGGGTATATCTGGTGAAGATAGCTGTTACAATGGCATTTTGTTTTTTATTTGTTAGTATTTTCAGCATCCTATTTGGAAATGAGAACAGTATTGTGGGTGTAGTAGTTTTATTATGCCTTATGGTATTTCGGAATGCGGATCTGGGGATCCACACCGGACAATCTACGATGCTTTTGGCTTTGTTCTTTGTAATTATGACTGTATGTCCGCATTTAGCAAATCAGTTTTCACCGGTATTGGGAATGCTGTTAAATATTGCGGCACTGGCTGTGTTGATTCTGTTCGGATGCCATAATCCATTCATGTTTAATCAATCTACATTGGTTCTTGGGTATCTATTGCTATATGGTTATGATGTTACGGGAAAAAGCTATCAGATGCGATTAGTCGGAATGGCTTTAGGTGCAGCACTTACCTGCTTCGTATTTTATCGAAATCATAAAAACAGAACTTATAAAAGAAATCTGAAAGATCTGATACAAGAATTTGATATCACTTCTTCCAGAACAAAATGGCAGATATGTCAGATTTTATGCGTACCGATTGTCCTTTGCATTGCAGAACTTTGTAATATGCCACGTGCAATGTGGGCTGGTATTGCGGCCATGTCCGCGATTTTGCCGTTTATGGAAGATATGCACTACAGAGTCCGTAAAAGGATTGTCGGAAATATTGCAGGTGTTATATGTTTTACAGTATTATATTTTCTGCTTCCTTCGTCAATCTATGCATATATAGGAATTCTTGGTGGAATCGGTGTAGGATTTTCAGCACAATATGGCTGGCAGGCAGTATTTAACACATTTGGTGCTTTAGCCATTGCTGCAGAGACTTATGGACTACAAGGAGCGGTTAGTCTTAGAGTGATTCAAAATGTTTTTGGTGTTGTGTTTGCTTTAGTATTTTGTGTTATATTTTATTGGTTTATGTCTAAAAAAAAGGAAAGTGATGTGACTGTACATGCAGAGTGAAGTGAATCAGGAAGAAAATTTGAATAGAATTATTACGGTTCCTAATCTTCTTTCTTTTTTTCGGCTTTGTCTGATTCCGGTAATTATATGGAGTTATTGTGTAAAGAAAAATCCTCTGTTAGCTGGTGAAATCTTATTGCTGTCTGGTCTTACGGATCTTGCTGATGGATATATCGCAAGAAGATTCCATAGGATTAGTAATTTAGGAAAAATACTTGATCCGGTGGCTGATAAGCTGACACAGGCAGCGATGTTAATCTGTCTGTTTACTCGTTTTCCGCATGTGCTTCTTTTAATCGTAATAATGGCAGGTAAGGAGCTGTATATGGTAGTCAGTGGATGTCTTGTGATACGAAAGACAGGAAAAGTACATGGTGCAGACTGGCATGGAAAGATAGTAACCTTTTTATTATATGGAACTGCAGCGGTGCATATTATATGGTTCCACATTACACCTATGGTATCAGATCTGTTGATTGGTTTGTGCGCTATAATGATGGTCATATCGGTCGCTCTGTATATTATCCAGAATACCAGGACTCTTAAGGGAGAGACTGTATAAGCAATTTTATATTGCAATGACTAGAAAAATATTTAGGAGAAGATAGATATAAACAGTAAGTCAAACACACAAACTATGGGACATGCTTTTCAATAAATCATATTATGCAACAGACAGAGATGAACTTGAAAAAAATAAGAATTCCATGAATGAACTTGAGGGGATCGGAAAAAATTTATAAAGCACACTCCAAATTCAAGTTTGCCGAAATATATTTCTAACTTTCCCTATTTTACAGGCTTTCCAGCCTGTGCATTAGCGAAACGATATGTATTTTCCCTTATTTTTGCCCTTATGAGATAATCGTAAGGGAAATAAGGGAAAGTTTTATTTAGTCATTGCCTGCCACTTTATCAAGTAACCTTGCAGATTCCCGCTTGGCTTTTCTTGTAGAGTGTGCATAGACATTCATGGTGGTACTGACATCTGAGTGCCCTAACAGTTCCTGCACATCCTTTGGTGCTGCTCCATTTGCCAGAAGGTTGCTTGTGTAGGTGTGTCGCAACTGGTGAAAATGAAATCCTTCAAATCCATCCAGTTTCTGAGCAATCTTCCTGCAAACAATTCCTAACGTGCTTGGCAGTTCCAAACTTCCATCCGGTCTTAAGCAGACAAAGGATATTTCCTTATAATCTTCTGGAACATTCTCTGTTCCGTCCAGATGATAGAACTCATAGTAAACTCTGTTTTTGTCTTTTACTTCTCTGTAGTAGTTTTTATGGTAAAGTTCTCCGTACTGCATTCGGTTTTTAAGTTGTTCCTTTCGGGCATTGCGAAGAATCTCTGCCAGTGTATCTCCAAAATCAACAATCCTTACCTTTTTTCGTTTGGTTGGTCCGATGATATTCTTGTGCCTTGAACCATCATATCGGATACTGCGTCTGATTGTAAGGCACTGTTCTTCAAGATTCACATCCTGCCATGCCAGACCACAGGCTTCACCGATACGAAGTCCTGCATAATAAGCTATCTGGATTGGAAGTATTGCCGGTGGATTGTAATTCTGTAGAAATTCAATCAGTCTTTCATAATCCTCTCGTGGAATTGGCTGTATATCGCCATCCATGTCATCATCGGAAAACAGGTCAACCTCATCCGTCTGGTATTTCAGCTTAATATACTGCATCGGATTGAAAGTGATATATTGCTTTGGTGATACTGCAAATCGGAATGACTGCTGTAATACTGCCGAGAAAGAACGAATGTAATCTTTGCTATAACCTTTTCTTTCTGAACCATCTGGATAAGTGCCACCAAAGGAAAGCAGATCGAAGAAGGCTTGTAAATGCTCAGATGTTACATTTTTCAACTTTCTCTCTGAAATTGGATGCTTCTTGATGTTGGTAATGGCACCGAGGTAATTCTGGACTGTCCCATTACTGAGCGTACCGGTCTTTAATTCTTCCTCTGCCCATATATCAAGTAATTCTCCAATTGTAATATTTTCCGACTTTGCAATGAATTTCTTGCTTTCGTAATCGTCCATTGCCTGACGGAGCAGTTTTTCCGTTTCACTTTTACTTTCTGTTCCAGCGTATTCTTTCTGAACCAGATTGCCGCTTGCATCTTCTACATAGAAGCGGTAGTACCATTTCTTTCCTTTTTTTCTTACAGATCCTTTTGCCATAATCGTGTGTCTCCTTTCGATATCAGACAATCGGAACTGATGAAATGCTTCTTGCGTGTAAGTATATCATAACTCCGGTTGTCGTTCTATACCGAATCGGAATCCTCATACAAAACTTCTGATAAAAGATTTTCAAGCCTTTGTTCTGCCATTTCCGGTTTCTTGGAATAAAGCCTTACGATATCTGCCATGTCGTTAAAGGCATTAACAGTGTGGGTGATCTCCCGGAGAAACATAATCTCGTTATATTCATCATTCGATTCAAACCCCATTACTTTTGCAATATCAGCTTCATTCGTGTTGCCCTTGTAATTCTTGCAGGCAAACTGGAATGATTCCAGAAACAGGTTATATTGCTTTAACATCAACAGCAGTAAATCTTTGGAAAAAGCATCTTCCTTTTTACTAAGGTCGAGAGGTAACTGTTTGAGAATATCGCCCATTGCATCACGAATCTGTAATTCTTTCTTATCCGTAATATCGGTTTCGTATTCATCGGTTTCCCCTCTGAGCCATTCAATAGATACATGAAGTGCTTCCGAAAGACCTTCCAGCACCATCTTTTTGGTATTGTCAATCGAACCATTCTCATAACGCAGGATTGTGGAAGCTGTAACTCCCATCTTCTCTGCAATATAAGGCTGTGTCAGATTTAATTCCAGACGACGCTGTTTTGCCCTGCTGCCTATCAGCTTGCGTAGTTCTTTATCTTTCATGCTGATTGCCTCCTTTTTCGGTATGTATGAATTATAGCATGTACCTCACATAATTGCAATATGCAATATAATAATTATTTTTAAAATTTCATAACGCTTGACAACACAATATAAAACCGCTATACTAACAGCACAACAAAAATTGCATAATGCAATTTATAAGGAGGTGACAAGATGACGGAAAGAAAGATTGCATTATCCATCGAGGAAGCAGCCGACTATACAGGAATTGGCAGAAACACTTTGAGAAAGCTGGTTGAATGGAAGAAGCTTCCGGTATTAAAGGTCGGAAGAAAAGTCCTTATTAAAACTGACATTCTGGAAAAGTTCATGGAAGCCAACGAGGGGCGTGATCTGAGGGATAAAGGAAATGTAAAAGCTGTTACAAGAAATGTGGCAACTTAAAAAGGCGGCTTCCTAAGAAACCGCCAAAGGTTCTATCAGACCGAAGCCATGATATACCTACACGCAAGAGGATTATACCATGTGCTTCTCCTGATATGCAACCGGGAACTGTTGTTTATCGGAAAAAGAAAGGATGAAGACGATATGGCGAAATCAACAAAGACTTATGAAGAAAGAATACGTGCATTAGAGAAAAAGGAACAGGAAAGCATTGAAGCTACAAAAAAGCTCATTGCACAGCGGAAGGAACTGGAAAAGCGAAAGAAAGCAGAGGAAAGTAAAAAACGAACCCACAGGCTCTGTCAGATTGGTGGCGCAGTGGAATCGGTTCTTGGCTGTCCGATTGAGGAGGAAGATTTACCAAAGTTGATAGGCTTCTTAAAAAGGCAGGAAACAAACGGAAAGTTTTTCTCAAAGGCGATGCAGAAAGAGCCACTTACAGATATGGAGGAAGTGTAATGGCGGAGGGAGTGGTTTTTCCATTCCCTTCATTGCCTTTGAATGAAGGGCGCACTTATGGACAACCAGAGGTCGTCCTTATAAGTTTGCCACAAGTGGCAACCGGTCTGCGCTTACGCTTGCCGGGCTCGTTCCGTCGGCGGGGCTTTCAGCCAGACCTGCTCATGCCGCAGGGGGCACTCTTGCGCAGAGGGCGTTCCGACAGCTTCACTTCTGCCAAACCAGAAGAAGATGCTGTCGGAAATCAATGCCGGATACGGCAGAAAGGGGGAATCGTATCATGGCGATATTTCACTTTACAGTAAAGATTGTCGGGCGCAGTAAAGGAAAATCTGTCATATCCGCATCGGCATATCTTAATGGAGATGTGATGAAGAATGAGGAAACAGGCAGAATCAGTTACTATACTTCCAAAAAGGAAGTCGTCTACACCAGTCTGATGATGTGCGAAAATGCACCTCCTGAATGGCTGCATGTACCGGAAGAAAATATAAAAAGGTTTCAACAGTCTATCCGTTATAAAAGAGCGGATGATAAAGATGCCGCACTGGAAAAGTTTAAAATCACATTTCAGAAACAGCGTCTATGGAATGAGGTATTGAAGATAGAAAAAAATGCAGATGCACAGCTTGGACGCTCATTTGAATTTTCCCTGCCGAAAGAATGGAGCAGACAGGAACAGATTGATTATACAACCGAATATATTCAAAAGACTTTCGTGGATAAGGGAATGTGTGTCGACTGGAGCATACACGATAAGGGCGATGGAAACCCACATGTGCATTTACTTGTAACCATGCGACCATTCAATCTGGATCATTCATGGGGCAGCAAAGAAGTCAAGGACTGGGATTTTGTCAGAGATACTGACGGAAATATCGTGGTTGATGAATCCCACCCGGACTGGTGGCAGGATAAGAAAAATCCTGACCGGCATGGAATCCGCATTCCGGTACTTGATGAAAACGGAGTACAGAAAGTCGGGGCAAGAAACCGAAAACAATGGAAACGGGTTCTGACCGATGCTACCGGCTGGAATAATCCAAAGAATTGTGAGTTATGGCGAAGCGAATGGGCTGGGATGTGTAACCGGCATTTATCCATAGACAATCAGATTGACCACCGCTCTTATGAAAGACAGGGCAAATTAAAAATCCCTACGATTCATGAGGGTGCGGATGCAAGAAAGATTGAGGAAAAATATCTCACCGGACAGATATGGAATGGTTCATGGAAGGTAGAGGAAAACCAGATGATTAAAAAACAAAATGCACTACTGCAAAAGGTAATCACAACCTTTGGTAAGGTATCCGGTGCATTGTCAATATGGAAGGAGTGGTTGAATGACATTAGAAGAAAGCAAAGAAGTAATTCCCATGATGGAAGCAATGATTACACAGATAGAGGAACAGCAGAATATCATGGCAGAGATGCTTCAGGAAATACAGGAAAAGGACGAGAAGCTGATGTGCTTTCAGGAGAAGGAAGAACGATTGCAGCAATTAGAGAGCGAATTATCAGAACTGCTTCAAATCTTGCCGGATACAGAAGAACTGTTGATACTTCTGGAAGAAAAGACAGACCAGATACAGAAGCTTACAGACGAAAATCAGCAATGGCAGGAATTGGCACAGAAATTAAACAGCGAGAACCGGCTATTGCAGAAACAGAACAGCGAATTACTGAACTTGAACAGCAATTAGAGAAAGGAAGGTCGATTGATGAACGAATTAAGAAACTCAAAGAGCGACGATCAACTGGAAGAGTTGCTTCTGCTGACAGAGCAGATGCAGGAAGAACTCGACCAGAAAGACAGGACTATCCGGGAACTGAAAATGCAGCTCGACGAATCGCTGACCTTGAACGAGAGGTTAAACAGCGAGAACAGAGCAGGGAACATTCAAGCCTTAAAGAACGACTTGAGGAAAACAAAAGAATTGTTGCAGAGAGAGAAAGAGAAAACGCACGCTGCCGAAATCATGACAGAGGAATGTCAAGATAAGCTAAGGCAGGCAGAACAGGAACGGGACTATGCACTCTCTCATCAGAAAAAAGTAGAGATACCGGTTGAAAAGCCAGTACTCTATCAAAAGTGTGGGAACTGTAACCTGACAGCTTATCTGAAAGCCAAGGAAAAGTATGATACGCAGAGAGAAAAACTGGCAGGCAGATATAAAACAAAAACAGCCATGTATGAAGCATTGATGTTTCTGCTGATATGGTATTCCGTATCAACTACTCTTTTTCAGATGATACGGTCAAAAATATTTATTTCTGATTGCGTGGTATTCTTTGATACAATCGCCACTTTTATACAGACCATTGCAGGGTGGATTATACTGACAGGAAAGAACATGGCACAGATTAGTAATGGAATATCCAATCCTGTCGTTGCCGGAATTGTATATTGGCTGATAAGAATACTGATCTGCGGTGGATGTTTGGTGGGTGCTGGAATACTTGTAGCATTTATAGAGATAAAGATTGCAGAGTTATATAAGAAGTGCTGTTGGGATATGATTACCATAATGGTAATACTTATAAGCATGGCAACAGCTATCTACTTTGGGAAGTGGATAAAGACAACATTGCCAATCAATCTGCTATTTCTCTTATTATTCGTGCAACTGGTATATGTTGGAATCAGGTGGTATGTAAAGGGATGGCGAGAAACAAGGGGATATCATTAAAACAAAAATACCGATATTTTATTGGTACTATATGTCTTTACTTTCGTGCTAATATATATTATCATATTAGCACGAAAGGAGAAAGCATATGACTCAGTTTGAAAAATTAGATTTGTTGTTGCGTGAATGTGGAGGGACAATTCAGACATTTCAAGTTCTAAATAATGGAATTAGTAAGTCTGTGTTTTATGCATATGTGAAGGAACGAGGATTAGAACAAGCTGCTCATGGTGTGTATGTATCGCCGGATACGTGGACAGATGCAATGTACCTTTTGCATTTACGTTGTGGTCAAGCTGTATTTTCTCATGAAACTGCATTGTTTTTTCATGATTTAACGGACAGAGAGCCTTTGAAATACACCATAACAGTAAGAACTGGATATAATCCAAGTCGTTTGCAGGAAGACGGTTTTCAAGTGTACACAATAAAAAAGGATTTACATGAAATAGGAATCATAGCTATGCAGACATCATTCGGACATTCCGTTCCCGTTTATGACATGGAGAGAACAATTTGTGATCTGCTTCGTAGCAGAAAAAATGTTGAAATGCAGGTCTTTCAAGACGCATTGAAACAATATGCAAAACGTAAGGATAAAAACTTACGGATGCTTATGAAATACGCAGCTATGTTTCATGTTGAAAACATACTTAGACCATATTTGGAGGTGTTACTTTAGATGATAACAACGGCAAGACAATTAAAGGATTTAATTCGTAATATGTCAAAGAAAAAATCCGCAGATGCACAGATTTTGATGCGGAATTATATGATGGAACGTTTTTTAGAACGAATTTCTTTATCAGAGTATAAAAACCAGTTTATATTAAAAGGTGGAATGCTTGTGGCGGCAATGGTTGGTCTGGATGCCAGAGCTACTATGGATCTGGATGCTACCATAAAAGGCACTAATGTTAGTGTGGAGGATGTAGAAATGATTATATCCCAAATTATATCAATTCCACTGGACGATGGTGTTTCATTTCGGGTCAAACGGATATCGGAAATCATGGAAGAAGCAGATTATCCTGGTGTTCGTGTAAGCATGGAAACGAAATTTGATGGTGTAATCACACCATTAAAGATTGATATTTCTACAGGGGATGTAATTACACCAAGAGAAATCAAGTACAAATTTAATCTTATGCTTGAAGACCGCACTATTGAGGTATGGGCATATAATCTGGAAACGGTATTGGCTGAAAAATTGGAAACTGTTGTTAGTCGAAACGTTACAAATACACGAATGAGAGATTTTTATGATATTTATATTTTACAAAAGTTGTATGGAGAACAACTCCAAAAACAAGTTTTATGGACTGCACTTGTGGCTACAGCCAAAAAAAGGGGAACATTAGACCTGATAGAAGCTGAGGATATAAGAGAAATATTTGATGAAATTGAATCAAGTCCGGTTATGGAGACCTTATGGAAAACATATCAAAAAAATTATTCTTATGCTGCTGATATTTCATGGCATGCAATTGTGAAGTCAATCTGTGCATTATATGGAAGTATATTGGAGAATATGTATGACACATAAAAAACTGATATGTAAATTACGTTAGCATTTTGAGTTGCCTAAATTCGAAAGTTAGGAAAATCTTAATAATTTCTCAGGCAATCCATTGTGAATTTAGATGTTGTATTTGCTATACTTAATTGGAAATATGAGCAAAGGAGTTGAAAATATGTCTGAAAAGATATTGATTATAGATGACGAGCAAGATATAGCGGATCTGTTGGAGGTCTACTTGAAAAACGAAAATTACGTCGTTTATAAATTTTACTGCGCAACGGATGCCATGTCGTGTATTGAAAGCGGCGACATTGATCTTGCCATTCTGGATATTATGCTCCCGGATATGAACGGCTTTTCACTTTGCCAGCTTATCCGAAAGAAATACACTTATCCAATCATAATGCTAACGGCTAAAATTGAGGAAACGGATAAAATAACGGGGCTGACATTGGGAGCGGACGATTATGTGACAAAACCCTTTCGCCCACTTGAAGTAGTTGCCAGAGTGAAAGCGCAGTTAAGACGTTACAAGAAATATTCACCCGGTATCATCACAGAGAAAATTCCATCGGAACTTTCCTATAACAAATTGTGCTTGAATGTGCAGACCCATGAATGTCTGTTAGACGGGGAACCTGTTTCTCTAACCCCGACAGAATTTTCTATTCTCCACGTCCTTTTGTCAAGTGCTGGAAATGTTGTAAGCATTGAGGAACTGTTTCATGCGGTTTGGAAAGATGAATACTACTCTAAAAACAGCAGCACAATTACTGTGCATATCCGGCATCTGCGCGAGAAACTGAACGATACTTCCGATACTCCGCAGTATATTAAAACGATTTGGGGTGTCGGCTACAAAATTTAAGCGAAAGGAGAACGCTATGAAGAGAAAATCAAATTGTTTGGCAACTATTTTATTCTTAATTTATCTGGCACTTCTGGTTTGGATCATACTGTTCAAACTACAGTTTTCAATCAGTGATCTGGATAAAGTAAGGAGTATAAACCTTATTCCTTTTCACTATGACAAAGAAGTTGGCGCAGCATTTCACTTAACAGAGGTACTCGAAAATTTCTTGATTTTTGTTCCTATGGGCATTTATCTTCAAATGCTTCTGCCAAGAACAAAATTATATGTGAAGTTCATGCTGATTGCTGGAACAAGTTTTTTATTGGAAACTATGCAGTATATCTTAGCAGTCGGACGTTCTGATATTACTGATGTACTTACAAATACGGCAGGTGGTCTTTTGGGGCTTGCTGTATATTCGATGGCAGCCCGGTTAATCGGAAATAGAATAAAAGCAAACAGACTGTTTTCCATTCTGGCAGGCATAGTAAGTGTTGTCGTGATTGGTCTGCTTGGCTTTCTTCTGTTTGCTAATCGGTAGGAGGTGTATTCTCATGTCGAATAAAGAAATGACAACAGAAAAGCGCCTTAAAGTGCGCTTATACCTATCATTGCTGGTTTATACCGTTGTTGGATATGGTTTGACCCTTATCTTGGACTACATCTTTTCAAAATTTGACAACGGTATTTTTGCATGGCTCTACTGGCGGCTTGATCTGCTTTTTATTTTGTATCTGATGCTCGGCTTTATATGTATCTTCAATTACTATTGGAAAAAGCCGTGGGGCTATCTGGATGAAGTAATTGACGCAACCCAAACGGTCTATGAGCAGAACAATCATACAGTATCGTTGTCTGAGCCACTGAAAGAACTGGAGGAACAGCTCAATCAGATTAAAATGTCTGTTCTGTTGAGCAAGCAGGCTGCAAAGCAGGCAGAAGAAAAGAAAAATGAAATTATTATGTATCTGGCACATGATATACGCACCCCTCTCACAACAGTAATCGGCTATTTGAGCCTGCTCCATGAAGCCCCTGACATGCCTGAACAGCAAAAGGAAAAGTATGTAAAAGTGGCGTTGAATAAGGCAGAGCGCCTTGAAAAGCTCATCAATGAACTTTTTGAAATTACCAAGTACAATGCACATACGGTTATTATCAAAAAAGAAACTGTGGATTTACATTGTCTGATTGCGCAGGTAATAGATGAAATATATCCGACACTCTCCGCAAATGGCAATACAGCGGTATTTACTGCGGAGGATAACTTATCCGTGAACGCTGACCCTGAAAAACTGGCGAGAGTTTTCAGTAATCTTTTACGAAATGCTGCGTCATATAGTTACCCGCAGACAGAAATCACTATATCCGCCAAACGGTTAGAGCATGATATTCAGATCACTTTTGAAAATCATGGAAAAACAATTCCACAGGAACAGCTTAACAGTATATTTGAAAAATTCAATCGCTTGGATGATGCTCGGCTTTCTAATACAGGTGGTGCGGGACTTGGTCTTTCTATTGCGGAAGAAATTATACATTTACATGGTGGAAAGATTACTGCATCCAGTCAAAACGAAACCATAGACTTTGTGATTACATTACCACTTTCCGCTTAGGAAAATAAGAATGTGATCTTAGGAATTACTTAGGAATTTAAGCGTGTGATTTTTGAGATTGAAAAGCCTTTGTTCGGTACAATGATTATCGAACAAGGGCTTTTTATTGTTCAGCTGAAGCAAAAGAAAGGAGTGTAAGCATGGAACTGAAAATAGAGCATTTAAGCAAGCAGTTCAAAGACAAAACAGCAGTAAATGATGTCAATCTGACATTGACTCCCGGCGTTTGGGGACTTTTGGGGGCGAATGGTGCAGGGAAAACCACGCTCATGCGCATGATTGCTGATATTATGACACCAACCAACGGAGCGGTTTACTATGACGGAAAAGACATTCGAGAGTTAGGTGAAGTCTACCGAAGCAAGTTTGGCTTTCTGCCGCAGGATTTTGGGTATCACCGGGATTTTACGGTCAAAGATTATTTGGAGTATATGGCTGCGCTGAAAGATATTCCTACAAGGGCAACCACCCAAAAGATCAATCATTTGTTGGACATTCTTTCGCTCTCCGATGTGAAAAAGAAAAAAATCTCCAATCTGTCAGGCGGCATGAAGCGTCGTGTTGGTATTGCGCAGGCTATGTTGAACGACCCGGAGATACTTGTCATGGACGAACCGACAGCAGGACTTGATCCCGGGGAGCGCGTGCGTCTGCGGAATTTCATTTCCGAGTTTTCGCATGATCGAATCGTGTTGATTTCCACCCATATCGTATCTGACATAGAATATATTTCTACGCGCAACGCAATTATGAAAGCCGGAGAAATTGTTGATGTCGGAACTACCGCAGAACTTGTCAAGCGGATTGAGGGCAAGGTTTGGAATTGCATAATTCCGACCTCAAAGCTGCCGGAATGTGAAATGCGGCTGCGCATTATCAATCAGCGAGGCGAAGATCACAATCAGGTTTCTATTCGTTATCTGTCCGAACATTCGGAAATTGATGGGGCTGTTACAACGGAGCCACGATTGGAAGATCTGTATCTGTGGTTGTTCCCGCAGACAGACTTGGAAAAGGAGGACAGATAATATGCGGCTCTTTAGACTTGAACTAAAACGTATTTTGAAGTCACGGCGCACCCTGATTTTACTTGCAATCGCACTTTTGCTTTCCGTAGCCATGGCATACCTGCCTATTTCATTTGAGGGTATTAACCGTCCAAACGAAGATGGCACGGTTACAGAATTAGATGGCTTGGCAGCTATCAAGTACAAACAAGATTTATATAAAACATCCGCTGGTGAAGTGACCCCGGATAGGATCAAATCGGCTTTGGAAACTTATCAAAGCTGCGTTCGAGAATATGGGCCAGTCGAGGAAGAGGGCTTTCCTCTGGCTGTATTTATTGAAAAAATCGTCCCGTTCCGTCACTTGCTGATGGGTCTGTCCGAAGCGTTTGCTGATCCAGTAACAGGCATTGGTGCTGATTTAATGGATATTGACCCGAATGACATTGACGGAGCCTATTATGAAAAGTGCGCAGAACATTTACAGGATGTCATGCGGAATGAGCAAAGAGAAAACGAAACCGCACAGCAGAAAGCTCTTGAAAAATATTCAGAACTTGATACGCCATTTTATCTTCATTCTGGAATTTCAAAAGATGCATTTGATTATATTGAGTTTTATATTTTGTTCCTTGCTATTTTGTGTGTGGCAATCGCAGCATCTACTTTCGCCGGAGAATATCAAACGGGCGGTGACAGCATCCTGCGAACCACCAAATACGGGCATAAACAATTAGCAATTACCAAAATTCTGGCGGCATTTACACTTTTCGTTGTTACTTTCCTTGTCGGGATCACGATACACATTCTGATTTTAGATGCAGCGTTCGGGACGGATTGCTTAAAAACATCGTTTCAGATGCGATACTCTATCATTAATCTGCCAAACATCAATCTGGGGCAGTTGCAGATAATTCTCGCAGCAGCGGGCTTACTTTCTGTATTAGCAACGGTTAGCTGTACGTTGTTCCTGTCTGCAAAATGTAAAGACACATTGACAGTTTTGCTGATCTCTATTGTAGTTCTTCTCATGCCGCTTTTTGCTTATGTAGCGATGGGAGCAACATGGCTCTCTACCATACTTCCATCTGCCGGAATTGGTATGCAGAACAATTTCCTTTCTCAGCTTGCAGATTTCAATTATCTGAATATCGGTGGAATGAGTTTCTGGACACCGCATGTTATTTTGATTTCGGCAGGAATTGAATTATTTGTGTTTACATTCTTGGCGATTCATTCCTATTGCAGACATCAGGTAGCATAAAAGAAGTTCAAAATAGAACGAATAGGTTATCTGCAGCGCGACGGCAAAAGAAAAAAAGCCGTCGCAGAGCAGACACATTTTCACGCGCCTATGAAACGGCGGCTTTGATTTTCAGAGCCGCCGTTTCTTTGCATTTGCACAAACCTATGATGAATTTTCCGGAAATATTGTGGTTAATAGCGATTTAAACTGTTGTATTTGTTTAAAAATTAAAAAATATCTAATGAGTCTTCCGCATCTACCCACATCTGCAAATTTCCATCAAGATATAATTTGGCATATTCAAGAGGTTCATCAATGGCGAGTGCGTTTAATGCACAGTCTGATCCTGGTGTGGTTTTTAAGTTCTTTTCAGCTTCCCAACAGTCAATGCGGAGCATATAGCCAACAGAGGTGTAAACATCAATACTGTTGCGCTTGGGATTGTATTCTGCAAATATTGTTCTCATCGTATCAAATCTCCTTATCGTTAAATCAATCATTTGTTGCAAAAATCAGAAGCATTTCAATCAGTTCACAATGTCACTTTTATTTTGTGTTATACTGTTTTATATAATTTTCTTGCCCTTGTTTTTGCCCTTATCAGAGTTCGTAAACACTGGTGGGACGATATAACGCAAGGGAAACAATAAGGGAAAGCTCACCTGCGATAAACTTTGTGTTTTCAAGGGATTGAGAGATATTTGATAATAAAATATAACAGTTATTAAATCCCTTGGAATATATGAAATCTCAATTCAAGTTTGCAGGGACGACAAGCGGCTCAGTATGATATTTAATTAAATATTGCAATGAAAAGATCATTTACCGTAAACAAGCAGTAGATGGTCTTTTTTATATCCTTTTGTGAGCGAGTAGAGATTTATAGCCGGAAATCTATGTTTTATCATAATCTGTGAAATAAGATGGGTTAATTCTTCAATTTACATATTTTTTAAGGTGTTCCGGCATGGTATTATGGTGCTTATAAAGAACCAATTATATCTGTTGGAGAGAGTGGTGAAAAGTTATGAAGCTATTATTTAAACAAAGGTTGGTTTCATGGTTTGACAGCTATGATATCTATGATGAAGCAGGCAACACTGTTTATGTAGTAAAAGGTCAGTTGTCCTGGGGACATAAACTTGTAATTTATGATGCCTATGGAAATGAAGTAGGAATGGTTGTTCAGAAAGTACTTACTTTTCTTCCTAAATTCGAAATTTATAAAAACGGCAGTTATATCGGATGCCTGAGCAAAGAATTCTCATTCCTGACGCCACATTATAATATTGATTACAATGGATGGCATATTGATGGAACCATTATGGAATGGGACTATAGCATTCTTGATCGAAGCGGTTATTCAATCGCACGGGTCAATAAAGAACTGTTTCATATGACAGATATTTATGTTATTGATGTGCAGGATTCCGGAAATGCGTTGGATGCGCTGATGTTTGTACTGGCAATCGATGCAGAAAAATGTTCCAGAAATTAAAAAGCTGATCTTGTTACTGTAATTATTCGGAGGATGAAGCCTGGGATTATTCAAAAAGAAAATCGTGAAAAAAACATATGACCGAGAACATATGAAACCAGTTATTCGTGCAAGCATTTGTACTGGGGAAGAAGTAGCAGGATTCAAAGACATACGGACCGGAAAAATCGAAGAGATCATGCTGATCAGATCGCCGGAGGATCTAGAAAGATTTAAAGAGATATATGAGATAACAGAGGAAATTGCAAAAGAATATTAGACATCTTCTGTGTCGTGGATGAACGCCAGGTATTCGTCTGTAAGCTTATAAGGAAAAAGGAGTTATTTTACACCAGTTTACAACTTTATAAATGATAGACTTGTTGATGAATCAGCTGTTTTAAGGCCTTTGTCATGGCATTTGATTTTATATGTGTTTCGATATTTTTCACGAAAGTGGCAAAAAATATCTGACTGCGAATGCCCTGACTTAATTCAAAACGAAACTCCTGTACGCTTTTTGTACGGTACTCAGAAAAATGTTCGTTCTGATAGGGCAGAATCTTCATGGCACAGTAACTGATGTTAATCAGATTGACCAGCATTTCAATCCCTTTGCAGCTTCGCACCATATAGTTACAAAAAGACCAGAACGTTTTCTGTTCATAGTAGCTTGTTTCAATATTCCAGCGTAACGAATATAGCAACAGTGGAATGTATTTCATACGGTCACTTCCGGTCTGGTTCAATGGTGCTTTTTCCTGCCATGCACAGAAAATCTGCAGATCTTCCGGGAAAATGGTACTGAAAAACAGTCGTTTTGTACCATGTTCTTTTTCTATGGCAGTGACATAGGCAAGGACTTCCCTATTGCCAAAGATCTTAGCGAGAACCCGGCGGACACCGGTATAATAATCACCAATCTTTTCATTGGAAAACGTAAAATCTGTTTCAACAGAAAGATGTTTTCCATGTTTGGCAGGACGTCCCCGACGACCGGTCTGTGCAGGTGCAAGATCATACATGATAGAATCAATCCTTGCATTGCCAATCAGATCCAGATTCGGATATTCATCAACGATGGATACCAGATTCTGTTTTGTGTACCAGCTGTCACAAAGGATGATGATATGATCTTTGCTGTGAAATTCAGGCATAACCTGCCGGATCATGGAGGCTGCCAGTTCCAGTTTAGATTCTTTTTTTCTGGATGTTTCTGTGATATACTTATACGCGGTCGTATCAGACCGGAAAGGAAATATTATGTTACAAAAATTATATGTTTTTTTCAGGAAAGAAACCGTTTTGTCAATTGCAGTGATCCTGGCGCTTCTTTCTATGTTCTGGGTCAGACCGGATAAGACTTATTTTACTTATATCGATTTCAGGACTCTCGGGCTCCTCTTCTGTTTGATGGCAATTGTAGCTGGTTTGAAGGCTGTTGGTGTTTTTGATATACTTGCCAAAAAATTGCTGATGGGAACATCGGGAACTGTGGGTGTGATCAGGCTGTTGGTACTCTTATGTTTCTTCCTGTCAATGGTGATCACCAATGATGTGGCATTGATTACTTTTGTTCCTCTTGCACTGATCATTGTGCATAAACTGCCAAAGGAACTGGGCAATTACTGGCTTCTTAAAATAGTAGCCATGCAGACAATCGCTGCTAATCTCGGAAGCATGCTCACACCAATCGGAAATCCGCAGAACCTTTATCTATATGCCAGAGCAGGGATGTCCGCGGCAGAATTAATAACCCTGATGCTTCCCTATTCTGCCACAGCACTTATCCTTCTTCTGATATGGATACAGGTAGCCGCTGCCAAAGCACCTCATGTATGCGGTTCCGAAAAAGATAAAACTCTTTTGGGATTCTCTGACAGAAAAGAACTTAACATGGAATACCTGGCCGCTTACCTGATCTTATTTACAATCTGCCTGCTCACGGTTGCACATATCATTCCATACCAGATTCCTCTTGTATTGGTTCTTATATATATGCTGCTAAGAAACAGGGAAAATATAAGCAGGGTGGATTACTCCCTGCTTGCCACCTTTATCGCATTATTTATTTTTATCGGCAACCTTGGAAGGATTCCGCAATTCAGCAGTTTTCTGGAAAGAATCATGGCAGGAAGGGAAACACTTACTGCTGTTCTTGCCAGTCAGATTATGAGCAATGTTCCCGCTGCGCTTCTTTTATCCGGCTTTACAGATAATTACCGGGCTTTAATTGTCGGAACCAATATTGGAGGTCTCGGCACTCTGATTGCATCCATGGCAAGCCTGATAAGTTTCAAATATATTGCAAAAGAAAACAGGAATCTGAGAGGGAAGTATTTGGGAATATTCACAGCCTCCAATATTATATTCATGATATTCATGTTAATATTGTATTTTTTTCTTAGATAAAGGTTTTCCCGGAATTACAAAAGCTATAGCAATTCTTTCTTCGCAAAAAATTCTCCGCGGCACTCTCCCATCCTGGAAGAAAAGCCGCGGAGAAATAAATATATTTTCGGTGCCAATACAAAGATCATTAATCTTTACACCACTTTACAACTTTTTCATAAAAAAATATCGTAAGGGCTTTCTGATGTATAATGAGTTTGCTCCAAAACATTACAAAGGAAAGTGACCCTGCACGACAAAGACATTATACAACGAAAAGACTCTGACTGGTAGACTTCACAAATATTTTTTGATTTATTTTGAAACTTTTTCTGCTCCAACAGCAGATACTTTGTTTTTACTCGTTTTATCAATACTAACATTGGAATCTGTACATTCCATTCGATTTTTATATCAGCACTTTTTGTCTGGGATTACCACAAAATCCCTCAATACCTTTTTCCACGCATGTTCCTATGCAAAAGTTGATTATTCCCACTTTATGAATATCACAGCTAAAGTTCTGGGAGCAATGCTTGTGTGCACCATCATTTGGTACCGCACGCAGTACATGAATTATATTATCCTGGGAATCGCTGAATTCATGTTGGTAGGCGTATTGGCTGCAGGAGCATTTGTCCTGGCATTGGTGTCAGAAGTGAGAGACTGCGTTGGAAAATTTATTATTGGAGGATGAGACGATGGAAGAATTATATAAGGTGATGGATGATCTGCTGGATCTGGAATTTCAGATAAAAGCAGGGATGGATATTCTGAAGGAACTGGAAGAACTTTATACGTTAGATCCAGAAAAAGAGGAGACCGAAGCAGAGAAACTGGAAGTGCTGATGAGAGGATACCTGCAATCTATAAAGTCAAATCTGAGAGAAATTATTCACTATATCGACGAGTCAACACTTGAAAATGCGAAGAATGAAAAAGTTCAAAAGCAAGAGTCTCCCTCAAAGGTGTCAAAAGACGTAGAGGAGTCTGTTGATAAGATGATCTCCAATCGTATGAGCAAAGCATATTCTGAATGGAAATCAAATCAAGATACACGGCCATATAATGAAAATATAGAGAAGGAATACCAGAAGCTTTTGGAAACACTGTCTCCGGAACAAGAGGAAGTGCTTACGAAGTATTGCGATGAAATATTTGCCAACGGAGCAGAGACAGAAGAGTTTTTTTATCGACTGGGTATAAAGGATGGACTGAGATTAAAAAGTACGGTAAAATCTGTATTAGAAATGATGTCGTGAAATCGGAATTTATATATAAAGGAGAATATTGATGAAACTGTTTTTATGTTCGCACTTTTCAAGTGTAGGAAGTCTGATAAAGGAAGAAATTGAAAATAAAAAAGTCGCATTTATTCCAACAGCTTCGCTGCGTGAAGGCTACACCGGTTATGTCGGCTCGGCTCGAAAATTATTCAAAAAGTTGGGAGCAATCGTAGCTGAAATTGATATTTCAACGGAGGCTTATTCAACGATACAGTCTGTTTTTGAAGATGCGGATGTGATATATTTTACCGGCGGAAATTCTTTTTTCCTTATAGACCAGCTCCGTAAAACGGGAACGGATGAGCTGTTGAAGAAAGAATTGGCAAAGGGAAAACTGATGATTGGTGAATCGGCAGGTGCGATTATATGCGCTCCAAGCATCCAATATATCGAGCAAATGGATGAAAAGCCGGAGGACTACTCACAAGAAGATGATGCAGGGCTTGATTTGATTGATTTCTATGTTCTTCCGCATTATCTTACAGCACCATTTAAGAAAGTTACCGAGAAAATAATGACTGAGTTTTCGGATTTGAATCTATGCCCAATTAACAACCGTCAGGGAATTGTAATTGATGGTGAAGGTTCAAAGGTTATTTGCAAAGACTAATTTGAAAATTCCAGTTGTGCGCCCAGCTAAGGGTGTGTAGTCAAGCCGGTGGGATTCCGGTTTATCCAAGGTTTAGCCAACCAGATAATAGCGAGTCTTGGGATGATGCCGGTAACGGCATCTGACAAGTGTAGACAGCAAGAAAGCAGGGTTGAATAGTGATTGAGCTTCGAAACGTTAACTTCAGTCGGTCGACGTCTTAACTGGTGCGGAAGACAATATCATGTAATGCGATATGGCGAGTGTTATGTGGCACTGCGGAGTCAGAGAACCAATCATGTTTTACATTGTGAATACACATCAACTGGGGAGAACCTGCCATTTCTCGAAGAAGAGTATGAAGTTGCAATTGAAAACGGAGGATTTCAAATGAATGGTAGGTGGTCGGACAATCCCATAGTACTGTAGAAATCGGGCAATGCCGATGGAGGGAAGGGGATTGCATAGTAAAGGTCTTACTGAGGACACATTATCCGTACTCAGGGACGGAGGAAATAATGGAAACGAAATTAGTAAGAATAGCTGAGATATCGGCAACATCAAAACATCCTATATTTACATCAGTGTACCACTTGATAAATGAAGATATGCTAAAGCAATGCCATAAGGAATTAGATGGGAACAAAGCAGTCGGAATTGACAAGGTAACTAAGGATGAGTATGGGAAGAACCTTGATAGAAATATCAAGGAACTGGTACAGAGGTTGAAAAACAAATCCTTTAAGCCACTTCCGTCACTGAGGGTATATATACCTAAAGGAAATGGAAAGAAACGACCATTAGGGATTGCTTCCTATGAAGATAAGATTGTACAAATGGCAGTGAAGAAAATACTGGGAGCTATTTATGAACCGAGATTCCTAAACTGCATGTATGGATTCAGACCGAATAGGGGGTGTCACGAAGCAATAAAAGAAGTATACCAACGATGCCGATATCAAAGGTTTCTTTGACCATATCGACCATGATTGGATGATGAAGTTCCTTGAATGGAATATACAGGATAAGAACTTATTGTGGCTAATACGTAAATACCTTAAAGCAGGAATAATGGAGCAAGGAAAATTCGAGCCAACAGAAGAAGGTTCGGCACAAGGCTCAGTAGTGAGTCCAATGCTTGCAAATATATACATGCATCATGTGCTGACGCTGTGGTTTAAGCTGGTGGTGCAAAGGGAAATGCAGGGAGAGTGTTTTCTCGTCAACTTTGCGGATGATTTTGTTGCAGGATTTCAATATAAGTCAGAAGCTGAAAGATACTATAAAGAGTTAAAGGAACGAATGGAAAAGTTTGGACTGGAGCTGGAAAGTAGTAAAAGCAGACTGATTGAATTTGGGAGATTTGCAGAGCAGAATCGTAGAGCAAGAGGAGAATGTAAGCCTGAAACATTTGATTTTCTGGGATTTACCTTCTACTGTAGCAAAACTCGAAAGGGAGGTTTTGTGCCAAAGGTACAGACTTCAAGAAAGAAGTTTGAGCTAAAGGTTAGAGCATACAAGAACTGGATTTACGATAATCGAAATCTACCAATGCGAGAAATAATTAAAGAGTTGAACGTAAAACTAATTGGACACTATCGGTATTATGGTGTTACATGGAATTTTCGGAAGATAACAACATTCTTGCATAGAGTACAACAGTTTCTATTCAAAGCCATGAATCGGAGAGGTTGTAGACGGGCATACACATGGAATGGATTTGTGGAAATGCTCAAGTATTACCCGTTAGCAAAACCTAAAACGTACTATTGTTTATATTGAAGCGAATGTTACTATGAGGAGCCGTATGCGGAAAAGCCGCACGTACGGATCTGTGAGGGGCTAAGATTGAGAGGTCTTAGTCTACTCGACTGGAGAATTGAAAAAACGGAATTTACCTATTAAGACATATAAACTGTTGACAATAAAGCTCCTATATAGTATGTTTTTAATAAACTACTATATAGGAGATTTTGTATGGAAATGAATGGAGGATTTCTTGTTACCAAAATAAAACAGCTTGGAGACCGGATTTTCGAGAAGATTCTCAGTGAAAAGAATATTGATGCGTTTAATGGAGCCCAGGGGCGTATTCTTTATGTGCTGTGGCAGAAGGATGGTATTTCAATCAGGTCACTCTCGACTAAATGCGGATTAGCGATAACATCTCTTACTACGATGCTGGAAAGAATGGAAAATCAAGGGCTGATAAGCCGTGTTCAGTCTGAAACGGACAAAAGGAAAACGCTCCTGTTTCTGACTGAGAAAGCACATGCCTTAAAGGGCGAGTACGATTCTGTATCTGATGAGATGGGCAGTATTTACTACAAAGGTTTTTCAGAGGAAGAAATTACCCGGTTTGAGGAATGCCTCGACCGTATCAGAAAGAATCTTGAGGAGTGGCAGAAGTCATGAGTATTTGTATCAAAGATCAGATTCAGAACATGAATATCGTCATTGGCTGCACAGTGGGGTGTACATATTGCTATGCCCGCAACAACGTGAAACGCTGGCATATGATTGATGATTTCGCTGACCCTGAATTCTTTCCGGGTAAGCTCAAGATGATGGAAAAGAAACGTCCGCAGAACTTTCTTCTTACCGGCATGAGCGATCTCTCTGGATGGAAGCCGGAATGGAGAGACGAGGTATTTGCAAAGATCCGTGAAAATCCACAGCATCAGTTCCTGTTCCTTACCAAGCGACCTGATTTGCTGGATTTTGATACCGATCTGGAAAACGCATGGTTTGGCGTTACGGTGACGAGGAAAGCAGAACGGTGGCGTATCGACGCCCTTCGGAAAAACGTCAGAGCAAAACATTACCATGTTACCTTTGAGCCGTTATTCGATGATCCCGGCACAGTTGACCTTTCCGAAATCAATTGGATCGTTGTCGGCACCATGACCGGAGCTCAGAGCAGGAAGATTCATACGGAGCCGGAATGGGCATGGTCTCTGACGGACCAGGCACATAAGCTCGGCATTCCGGTGTTTATGAAGGAAGACCTTGTCCCTATCATAGGGGATGAAAATATGATTCAGGAAATGCCGGAAGAATTTAATAAAGTGTTAGAGGTACAGAAATCATGGAAGAAGTAATAAATGGAATCTTCATTCGTGAGGTGGAAACAAAGAACATCATGACTAAGTCTAGTCTGCCGGTAGGCGGTTACTCGGCCAATCCCTATGTGGGCTGTACACATGCCTGCAAGTATTGCTATGCTTCTTTTATGAAGCGCTTTACCGGGCACAAGGAGGAATGGGGCACTTTCCTTGATGTGAAGCATTGGCCGGAAATTAAAAATCCGAAGAAATATGCCGGACAGCGGGTGGTCATCGG
The DNA here is from genome assembly GCF_025566965.1 of Blautia ammoniilytica. Classification (NCBI taxonomy): domain Bacteria; kingdom Bacillati; phylum Bacillota; class Clostridia; order Lachnospirales; family Lachnospiraceae; genus Blautia; species Blautia ammoniilytica. The sequence goes on from NZ_JAOQJL010000014.1 coordinate 85,483, forward strand.
TTCTGTGACAGATGGCTACAATCCACAGGAGGAGCAATTCGGGAATACCAGAAAACTTCTGGAGCAGCTGATCGGCAGTGACGCAGATATTCTGATCTGCACAAAGTCGGATCTTGTGGTACGGGATATTGATCTGTTGAAGAAGCTTGGACGTGTAACCGTTTCATGGTCGATCAACACACTAGATGAAAATTTCAAGAACGATATGGATTCTGCTTCGAGCATTGAGCACCGTATCGCTGCTATGAAGCAGGTATATGAGGCAGGTATCCGTACAGTCTGTTTCGTATCCCCGGTATTCCCCGGTATCACGAATTTTGAAGCAATCTTTGAGCGGGTAAAGGATCAGTGCGATCTGTTCTGGCTCGAAAATCTCAATCTTCGAGGCGGTTTCAAAAAGACAATTATGGATTATATCGCCGGAAAATATCCTGATCTTGTATCACTTTACGACGAGATCTATAACAAGCATAACCGCAGCTACTTTGAAGCACTTGAAGTAAAAGCTGAGAAAATGGCTAAGAAGTATGATTGTGCCTTTGTGGATAATGAAATGCCTTATGGCAGAGTCCCGCAGGGGCATCCGGTGATCGTAGATTATTTCTATCATGAGGAAATCCGTGGGACAGAGAATACCGGAAAAAGAAATCGCTAACTTCAAGTTGAACAAAATCGCTGCGCGATGGCCTGCCAAGGCTATGGCGCAGTTTTTCTTTATACTTTAATAAAAAGCAGTGGAAACCAAGTCCTACAAGTAGTATTGTTAAGTCACCACAACCAACAATCAAACAGGATCGACATCCCCACTGCCTATGATAAGAATACCATTG